>JACQDO010000376.1 GCA_016201085.1 Hyphomicrobiales bacterium
CCACCCGCGCGCCGGCGATCGAATGGTCCTCGAGACGGCCCTTGGCGACGTCGTGCAGAAACAGCGTGACGTAGATGACGGCGCGGTGGCCGGGCAGCAGCTTTTGGATCAGATCGTTGGCCAGCGGCGTCTCCGGATTGGTCCCGCGCTCGATCTCCGCCAGTACGCCGATGCATCGCAGCAGATGCTCGTCCACGGTGTAGTGGTGATACATGTTGAACTGCATCATCGCCACGATCTTGCCGAAGGCCGGCACGAAGCGGCCGAGCACGCCGGCCTCGTTCATCCGCCGCAGCACGGTTTCCGGATCGTTCTTGGAGGTGAGGATTTCCAGGAACAGGCGGTTGGCTTCCTCGTCCTCGCGCAGCTCGGCATCGATCAGCTTGAGCGAGCGCGTCATCGCGCGCATGGCATCCGGGTGGAACGCCAGATTGTGCTTCTGCGCCAGATGGAAGACGCGGATCAGGTTGACCGGGTCGCGCTTGAAGGCGTCGGCATAAGCGAGCCGAATGCGGTTCTTGTCGACGATGAAGTCGTCGCTCTCGGCCAGCTTCTTGCGCTTGACCGGCCGCAGCTTCGCCATCATGCGGCTCAAGACCGGTACGCTCTTGGTGTGGCTGTCTTCCAGCTCGGCGCACAGAATGGCTGTTAAATCGCCGACGTCCTTGGCCATCAGGAAGTAGTGCTTCATGAAGCGCTCGACGTCCTGCTGGCCCGGATGCTGGGTGTAGCCGAGCCGCACCGCGATCTCGCGCTGGATATCGAACGACAGCCGTTCCTCGGCGCGGCCGGTTAGGAAATGCATGTGGCAGCGCACCGACCAGAGAAAATCCTCGCAGCGGCGGAACAGCTGGTACTCCTGCTTGTCGAACACGCCGCGCTCGATCAGTTCGTCAGGCTCGCGCACGCGGTAGACGTATTTGGCGATCCAGAACAGCGTATGCAGATCGCGCAAACCGCCCTTGCCGTCCTTCACGTTCGGCTCGACCAGATAGCGCGACTGGCCGGAGCGGCGCACGCGCTCCTCGCGCTCGGCGAGCTTGGCGTTGACGAATTCGGTGGCGGTGCTGCGCACTACCTCCTTGTCGAAGCGCGTCACCAGCTCGTCGAACAGCTTGCGCTCGCCGAGCAGGAAGCGCGCCTCCAGGATGGCGGTGCGGATGGTCATGTCCGCCTTGGACTGACGGATGCATTCGTCGACCGAACGGGTGGCGTGGCCGACCTTCAAGCCGGTGTCCCACAGGCAATAGAGGATAGCTTCCGCGATCGACTCGCCCCAGGCGGTCTGCTTGTAAGGCAGCAGGAACAACAGATAGATGTCGGAGCCGGGCGCCTGCAGCCCGCGTCCGTAGCCGCCGGTGGCGACCACCGCCATGTGCTCGGCCTCGGACGGGTTCTGCGACGAATAGAGATGCTTGGTGGCGAACTCGAACAGTAGGCGGATGATCTCGTCTTCCATCGCGCACAGCCGCTCGGCGCAGCCGCGGCCGTGGCGATCCTTGAACAGCAGCTGTTCGGCCTTGGCGCGGCCGTCGTTGAGCGCGCTTTTCAGCCGCAGCGCCAACGTCCGCAGCAGTTCACGTTCGCCGCCGCTATGCGCCTTGGCGAGCGCTTCCAGGTCGGCGGCAATGGCGCGCGCGTCGATCAGTTCGCCGGGGCCCTTGGGCGGGCCGGGCGGTCGCGCGCGGGTGTCATCCTCGGGTGTGCGGGAGTCCATAGGCAATCGGGATAGCGGACGAGGGGCGTCAAGTCACCGTTTGCTGGGAAAGAAATTGCCACGATGCAACTCAACGCAATTTAGAATAATATTCTAAGTAACACCACAAAATAGGGTAGAATATTTGTTTGACCAAGTTATTATGCCATTTTATAGAATATTTCTAGCGCCGATTTGAGCAACGCAGCTTGCGGGCGCTTAACAAATGCAGCTAAAGCGCGGGGCGCAAGCAGAAATCCCCTCGCAAGCTGATGGGCGGGCCGACCGGTCCGCCGCAACCAACCAAGGCGCCGCGCCGGTTAACGCGGTGCTGTCAATGCGAGGAGTTTGCCATGAGCCTGTTGTCGCGTCGTTCCATCCTGATCTCGGCGGTCCTTGTCGGCCTGCTGCCGTCGAGCGCGCTATTTGCCGCCGACAAGCCCAGTACGATCAATATCGACTGGGCGACCTACAATCCGGTTTCCATCCTGCTCAAGGACCAGGGCCTGCTGGAAAAGGAATTCGCCAAGGACGGCATCAAGATCCGCTGGGTGCAGACGCTCGGCTCCAACAAGGCGCTCGAATTCCTCAACGCCGGCTCGATCGACTTCGGCTCCACCGCCGGCTCGGCCGCGCTGGTCGCCAAGATCAACGGCAACCCGATCAAGTCGATCTACGTCTACTCGCGTCCCGAGTGGACCGCGCTGGTGACGCGCAAGGACAGCGCGATAGCCAAGATCGCCGATCTCAAGGGCAAGCGTGTGGCCGTCACGCGCGGCACCGATCCGCACATCTTCCTGGTGCGTGCGCTGCTTTCCGCCGGCCTGACCGAAAAAGACATCCAGCCGGTGTTGTTGCAGCATCCCGACGGCAAGACCGCGCTTATTCGCGGCGACGTTGACGCCTGGGCCGGACTCGATCCGATGATGGCGCAGGCGGAAGTGGAGGACGGCGCCAAGCTGTTCTATCGCAATGCTGCCGCCAACACCTGGGGCATCCTCAATGTACGCGAGGAATTCGCTAAGCAGCATCCCGATCTGGTCAAGCGCGTGCTCGCCGTCTACGAGGAGGCGCGTAAATATTCGCTGGCGCATTACGATGAAGTGAAGCGCGACTTCATCGCTGTGACCAAGTTGCCGGATGCGGTGGTCGACAAGCAGCTCAAGGAACGCACCGAGTTGACCCACAGCAAGATCGGCGCGGCCCAGCGCGAATCAATCCTGGCCGCCGGCATCGCCCTGCAGCAGGCCGGCGTCATCCCGGCCAATGTCGATGTGAAGAAGGCGCTCGACGACCTGATCGACGATCAATACGTCACCCTGACGAACTGAACGGTCTGGCAATGCGGGGCGCGGGGTCCGCGGTCGGCGGGCCCCACGCTTTCGTAGGATCGCATCTTGCTTTCAGCGAGCGTTTTAATGTCTGTTGTGCAGATGAGCGTAGCGGTCGAGCAGACCCAGACGAACCAAAAGCAGCAGCCCAACCTTTGGTCCCGGCTGGCGCGGCCGGCGCTTGGATTGCTGGTTCCGCTGGCGCTTGCCTGCGGCTGGGAACTGGCGGTGCGCGCGGGACTTTCCAACGGGCGGCTGGTGCCGCCGCCTTCGCGCATTTATGTGGAATTTGCCGAACTGGCACGCTCCGGCGAGCTGCTGCGTCACGTCATCGCGACGCTATTACGTGTCGCAGTCGGGTTCGGGTTGGGAACTGCCGTCGGCACCGTGCTGGGGGCGATCGCCGGTTATTCGAGCTTGCTGCGCCGGTTGCTCGATCCAAGCCTGCAAGGATTGCGCGCGGTTCCTTCGATTGCCTGGATTCCGCTGTTCATCCTGTGGCTTGGCATATTCGAGACCTCAAAAGTCGCCCTGATCGCGGTTGGTGTATTTTTCCCGATCTATCTCGGCGTCATGGGCGCGGTGTTGTCGGTCGATCGAAAAATCGTTGAGGTGGGGCGGGCCTTTCGTCTCACCGGCTTTGCCATGGTGCGGCGAATTCTGCTGCCGGCCGTCTTGCCGGCTTATGTGATCGCGCTGCGCTCCGGACTTGGGCTGGGATGGATGTTCGTCATTGCCGCCGAATTCATGGGGGCATCCGAAGGCCTGGGATATCTGCTCATCGATGGGCAGCAACTCGGCAAGCCGGCCGAAATTGTTGCCGCGATCCTCGCCTTCGCGGTGCTCGGCAAAATCACGGATTGGATCGTCGCCGTGATCGCGGTGCCATTTCTGCGCTGGGAAGACCGCTTCAGCGCGCATGCCGGGGAGGGCTGAGCCGTGCTTGCGCTCGAACGCGTCGGCAAGACCTATCCGAACGGCGTGCACGCGTTGCTGCGCGCGATCAGCGGTCTCGATACGCCGAGTCAGGGCCGCGTGCTGCTCGACGGCGAGCCCGTCATGGCGCCACATGAGAAGATCGGCGTTATTTTCCAGGAGCCGCGGCTGCTGCCGTGGCTGTCGGTCGCCGGCAATGTCGGTTTCGGGTTGGAGGATAGGCCGAAGACGGAGCGTCACGCGCGCGTCGCCGAAGCGCTGGCGCGCGTGGGCTTGAGCGAAAAAGCCGGCGGCTGGCCGCGTGAGTTGTCCGGCGGGCAGGCGCAACGGGTGGCGATCGCGCGCGCGCTGGTGCCGCGCCCGCAGGTGCTGCTGCTCGACGAGCCGTTCTCCGCGCTCGATGCCTTCACCCGCGTCGATCTGCAGGACCACCTGCTCGATCTGTGGACCGATCTACGCCCGACGTTGATCCTGGTGACCCACGACGTGGACGAAGCGATCGTGCTCGCCGACCGCATCATGGTGATGCGGCCGCGGCCGGGGCGCATCTTCGAGGAGATCGAGGCCGACCTGCCGCGTCCGCGCGACCGCCAGTCGGCGGCATTCGACCACGTCAAGCGGCGGGTGCTGGCGGCGCTCGATCGCTCGCTGGCGCGGCCCGTGCGCGTGGACGACAGCGAAACCAAGACCAGCGCCGGCGCGGCGCTGTGGTGGTAGGCCTGCTTGTACGCGGCCCTGCCAAGACGATAGCTTTCCCGACCCACGAACGCGAAGGAGACCCGGTATGGATGCAGGCGAGTTGCGCGCAATGCAGGCGCCGATCAAGGAGCGCTACAAAAGCGATCCGCAGGCTGCTTATATTACGTTGAAAGCCAGAGGCACCCTCGACGACTCCCATATCGCCTGCAAGGTGGAGACCGGCCGCGCCTTGGCGACGGCGGGCCTGCATCCGGCCACCGGCGGCAGCGGACTTGAGCTGTGCTCGGGCGACATGTTGCTGGAAGCGCTGGTCGCCTGCGCCGGCGTGACCGTGAAAGCGGTGGCGACCGCGCTCGATATTCCCCTCAAGTCCGGGCGCGTGTCGGCGGAGGGCGACCTGGATTTTCGCGGCACACTGGGCGTGGCTAAGGACGCGCCGGTCGGCTTCGCGCAGATTCGGTTGCGCTTCGACGTCGACACCGACGCTCCGCAGGAGAAACTCGATCAGTTGCTCAAACTGACCGAACGCTATTGCGTGGTCTATCAGACCATCAAGAGCGGCCCGCCTGTCGACGTGAAGATGGCAAGGGTCTAAAACCGGGGGTCTAGAACCCGAGCGCATGATCCCGAAAAGCTTGTCCTCGACTAGATCGGGGATGGGAACCGGTTTTCGGAAAGATCATGCGCAAACAAAAGCCCTGCCGGAAGGAAACCCCATGCGTAGCTTTCAAGTCTGCCGCTGCGGCGAGCCGATGCAATTCGCCGAGACCGCCACGCCCAAGCCGAAGGGCAGCGAGGTGCTGGTGAAAATCTTGGCGGCCGGCGTCTGCCATTCCGATCTGCACATCTGGGAGGGCTTCTACGATCTCGGCCACGGCAAGAAGCTGATGCTGCAGGAGCGCGGCGTGAAGCTGCCGCTCACCATGGGCCACGAGAATGTCGGCGAGGTGGTGGCGATCGGCCCGCGCGCCAAGTCTGGAAAATTGGGCGTCAAAATCGGCGACAAGCGGCTGGTCTTTCCCTGGATCGGCTGCGGCGCCTGCGCGGTGTGCAAGCGCGGCGACGAACAGCTCTGCATGGCGCCGCGCTTCCTCGGCGTCTATCGCGACGGCGGCTATGCCACGCATATCCTGGTGCCGCATCCGCGCTATCTGGTGCCCTATCCGAAGGTCATGAAGCCGGAAGAAGCGGCGCCGCTCGCCTGCTCGGGGGTCACCGCCTATGGCGCGCTTAAGAAGCTCGGCGCGCTGGTGAAGACCGAGCCGGTGGTCATCTTCGGCGCCGGCGGGCTGGGGCTGATCTGCATCGCCATCGTCAAGGCGATGAAGGGCAAGGGCGTCATCGCGGTCGACATCGATCCGGTCAAGCGCGAGGCGGCCAAGAAGCAAGGCGCCATCGCCACCGTCGATCCCAATGCGCCGGACGCGCTGGCGCAGATCCAAAAGGCGGCGAAAGGGCCGATCTGGGCGGCGATCGATTTCGTCGGCAATGGGCAGACCGCGCAGCTTGGCGTCGACAGTCTGGTGAAAGGCGGCAAGCTGATCGTGGTCGGCCTGTTCGGCGGCGACATCACGCTGTCGCTGCCCTTCGTGCCGATCCGCGCCATGACCGTGCAGGGCTCCTATACCGGAAGCTTGGCCGAGCTCAACGAGCTGATCGCGCTGGTGCGCAAGCAGCCGCTGCCGCTGGTGCCGACCAAGACCACCACGCTTGATGGTGCGCAGCGGGTGATTTCCGACATCAAGGCCGGCAAGGTGGTTGGCCGCACGGTGCTCAAGCCGGCGGGTTGAAGCGAGATCGGCGCGGGTCTAGGAAGAGACCGCAATGCCCGCCGACCTCGCCTTCGCCATCTCGCTCATCGTCAAAATGGCCATCACCGCCGGCTTCGTGCTGGCGGCGACGCTGACGGCCGAGCGCGCCGGCCCGCTGGTCGGCGGCCTGGTGGCGACGCTGCCGCTGGGCGGCGGGCCGGTCTATGTGTTTCTCGCCATGGACCACGATACGTATTTCATCGCGCAAAGCGCCATTGCCAGCCTGGCCATCAACGCGGTCAACGTTATCTTCGCGCTGGTCTATGCGCTGCTGGCGCAACGGCGCTCGCTCATCGTCAGCCTGCCGGGCGCGTTCCTGGTCTGGCTGGTGTTGGCGCTGACCATCCACGCGATACCCTGGAACCTTGCCGGCGCCGCCGTACTGAACGTCGCGGTGCTGAGCGTCTGCCTGTGGCTGGCGCGGCCGCTGCGCGAAGTGCCGATCCCGCGCGTACGCCCGCGCTGGTACGAATTGGCGCTGCGCGCGCTGATGGTGGCAACGCTGGTCGGCGTCACGGTCAGCTTGAGCTTCCGCATCGGCCCGGGCGGCAGCGGCATCCTGGCGGTGTTTCCGATCATCCTGATCAGCGTGATCATCATTCTGCACCGCCGGGTCGGCGGCAAGCCGACCGCCGCTGTGATGGCCAATGCGGTGCTCGGACTGGTCGGTTTTGCGTTCGCCGCCATCATGCTGCGCTTCACAGCCGAGCCGTTCGGCAGCGCCATTGGACTCTCGCTGGCGCTGGCGACCTCGATCGTCTGGACCTTACTGGTCTATGGCGCTCGCCAGCGCGGCTTTCAGGTTTAAGCGATGTCGTTTTTTATTCTCGGCCTGCTGCTCAAAATCGCGATGACCGTGTCGATCGTGGTGACCGCTTCGCTGGCGGTCGAGCGCAGCGGCCCATTCATCGGCTCGCTCATCGCCTCGCTGCCGACCGCGGGCGGCGCCGCCATGATCATCCTCGCCTTCGAACAGTCGCCGGACTTCGTCGCGCAGAGCGCCGTCGGCAGCGTTGTCTCCAACGCGGTGTGTGCAATCTTCGCGCTCACTTATGCCGCGCTGGCGCAGCGCCGCTCGCTGGCGGTCAGCATCGGCGGCGCCTTCGCGATTTGGTTCTGCTGCGCCGCTTTGACCCGGCTGGTGGACTGGAGCGCCGGCAGCGCCGCGCTGCTCAATGCCGTGGTGTTCCCGCTCGCGATCGTCGCCGGTACGCGCTTTCGCGCTCACGTCGCGGCAACCGCACGCGTCGCCTTCACCGGCGCCAATCTGGCCTGGCGCGCCGGCGTGGTCACTTTCCGCGTCATCGTGGTCACCGCGGCGAGCGCGGCGATCGGTTTGTTTGCCTCCGGCCTGTTCGCCTTCTTTCCCGTCGCGATGGGCTCCTACTTCGTCATCTTGCATCCGCGCATCGGCGGACCGGCCACGGCCAGCGTGGCGGCGCATGTGCAGGCCCCGCTCATCGGGCTCGGCTTGAGCCTGCTCGCCGTGCATTACCTGGCGGAGCCGCTCGGCGTGTGGTGGTCTTACGCGATCGGCCTGTCAATTGGCATCGGCTGGAACGCGCTGCTGTGGGGTGCGCGCAAATTTAATTCAGCAGGCCTTCTTCCAAAGCCTTGATCTGCAGCGCCAAGTAACGCGAATAGATCCGGCATTGCGCCAGGCTGCCGGCGGTGAACCATAGCCCCGGCTGCGCGGTGCGCCGCCACATGTTGCGCAGTTCGCCGCCGTCGTCGAAACCCCAGACCGGGCCAATGGCGTCGGCAATTTCGTCGCCGAGAAAAGCGCGCACGGTGTCCTGTTGGTTCTTGTACCCGGTCGCCAGTACCAAGAGTTCGGCCGGCAGCACGCGGCCGTCTCGCAGGCGCGCGCCTTCGGGCACGAACGTCTCGATGTGGGCAAATTGAAGCAAGCCGACCGCGCCGGAAACGATCAGATCGGAACATCCGACGTTGAAATAATAGCCGCCGCCGCGCCGCAGATACATCATCTGGAAGCCGGTCTCGTCTTCGCCGGCCCACAGCCGGAATCCGCGTCTGTCGAGCGCATCGTGCAAAGCCTTGTCCACCTCGAGGCCCTTGGCGGTGGAAAGTTGATAGGAGCGCCGCAGCACTGGATAGGGAAACGAGGTCGCCAGCAGGTCGCAGTCCTCGAACGGGATGCCTTCGGAATAGATCGCGTAGACGCTCTGCGCCTCCTTCAGGCTGACGACATAGGTAGGGCTGCGCTGGATGATCGTGACCTTGACGCCGTGCGCGTGCAGTTCCTGGGCGACGTCATGGCCGCTGGTGCCGCTGCCCAGCACCAGCGCCTTGCGTCCCTGCCATTGCTCGGCGCTCCTGAAATCGCCGGAATGCACCTTGGTGCCGGCGAAAGCCGCGAGTCCGGGTAGCTCCGGCGTATAGGGGATGCTGCTGACACCGGTGGCGAAGATCAGATGGCGCGGGTGCATGACACGGGTACTGCCGTCGGCGCGGCGCAGGGTGACGGACCATTGCTTGCGCTGCGCGTCATAGCTGCCGCTGGTGAGCTCGGTGCCGGTCCAGAAATTCAACTCCAGCGCCTCGACATAGAATTCGAACCAGTTCGCCAGTTTGTCCTTCGGGATATAGACCGGAAAATTCTGCGGGAACGGCAAATAGGGCAGGTGATTGACATAGACCTCGTTATGCAGCGTGAGCGAATGATAGCGTTTGCGCCAATTGTCGCCGATGCGCGCGTGCCGGTCGACGATCAGCGTATCGACGCCGAGCTGTTGCAGGCGCGCGGCGATCGACAATCCGGCCTGGCCGCCGCCGACCACGAGGACGGCAGGATCGCGGTCGGCGAACTCACGCGTCTTGCTCAGGCGGTCGAGCCAGTTGTCGGCGCCGAAATCGCGCGTTGAGTCGGGCGGCGCGCGGCGTTTGAACAATTCCTCGTGGCCTTTGAGCTCTTGTAAATTCGTGTTCAGCGTCCAGGCGCGCAGGCGCCCGGGCGCTTTCGCATCGGGTACCAGTCGCAAGACGCCGTGGGCCGGGCCGAACGCCGTCTCGAATTCAATAATGGCTTCGATGCATTCGGCGCCGGCACGATTGACCCAGCGCGGCGCCGTGCGCTTTTCCGGGATGCGGAAATTCCTTGGCGCCGTGCGTGCCAGCGTCGCGCGTAAAGCGGCTTCGATCGCCGGCCGCCCGGCCATGGTCTGGATATTCCAGGTGAAGGCCAGTACGTCGCGCCACAGGCCGTCCGGCAGAAAGAGGTCCGCCGCCGCGGTGGCATCTTGTGCCTGCAATGCTGCCGCGAACGGGGCCAGCCAGCTCTGCGCCGCTTGCGTTGCCGAAACCCGCGTTCTTTCGGCGACGTTCATCATGGCGCTACTTCTTCTCCGTCCCCGTCAGCTTCTGCTTCAGCATATAGAGCGCTTCCATCGCCTCGCGCGGCGACATGTCGTCGGGATTGAGCGCGGCGACGGCGGCCAGCATCAACTCGTAGGCGTCGTCCTGCATTTTCTGCGGCGGAGCATAGGGCGCGGCGAACAGCGGCAGGTCCTCGAAGCCTTTCGGCTTGGCGCGGTCTTCCTGCTCGAGCTTGGCCAGCACCAGTTTGGCGCGCTCGATCACGCTTGCCGGCAGCCCGGCCAGTTTCGCCACCTGGATGCCGTAGGAATGATCGGCCGAGCCCGGCACCACTTCGTGCAGGAACACCACGTCGCCTTTCCATTCCTTCACCCGCACCGTCGCGTTGTGCAGGCGGTCGAGCCGGGCGGCCAAGGCCGTGAGTTCGTGGAAATGCGTGGCGAACAGCGCGCGGCATTTGTTGACGTCGTGCAGATGTTCGACCGTGGCCCAGGCGATCGACAGACCGTCGAAGGTGGCGGTGCCGCGCCCGATCTCGTCGAGGATCACCAGCGAGCGCGGGCCGGCTTGATTGAGGATGGCGGCGGTCTCCACCATCTCGACCATGAAGGTCGAGCGCCCGCGCGCCAGATCGTCGGCGGCGCCGACGCGGGAGAACAGCCGGTCGACCACGCCGATATGCGCGGCTTTCGCCGGCACGAAGCTGCCGGTCTGCGCCAGGATCGCGATCAGCGCGTTCTGCCGCAGGAACGTGGATTTGCCCGCCATGTTGGGGCCGGTGAGCAGCCAGATGCGGCCGGCCTGCACCTCGCCGGGCGGCGACAGATCGCAGTCATTGGCGACGAACGGCGTGCCGTCGCGCGCCAGCGCCTGCTCCACCACCGGATGGCGGCCGCCCTTGATCACGCAAGCGAGGCTGTCGTCGACGATCGGGCGCGCATAGGCGCGCTCGGAGGCGAGCTGAGCAAGGCTGCTGGCGACGTCGAGACAAGCGAGCGCCTCGGCGCAAGTTTTGAGCGCGGCGCTATCGGCGATCACCGCGGCGGCCAGCCGCTCGAAAATCTCCAGTTCCAAGCCCAGTGAACGTTCGGCGGCGCTGGCGATTTTCGCTTCCAGCTCGCCCAGCTCGGTCGAGGTGAAGCGCACCTGTCCGGCCAGCGTCTGGCGGTGGATGAAGGTTAAGCTGAGCGGCGCCGCCATCAGTTTGTCGCCGTGCTGGGCGGTAACCTCGACGAAATAGCCGAGCACGTTGTTGTGACGAATCTTGAGGCCGCGGATGCCGGTCTCCTCGGCATAGCGCGCCTGCAAGGCGGCGACCACGCGGCGGGATTCGTCGCGCAAGCGCCGCGTCTCGTCGAGCGCGGCGTCGTAGCCCTCGCGCACGAAGCCGCCGTCGCGCTTGAAGGCCGGCAGCTCGGCGGCGAGCGCCGCCGACAGTTCGGCCGCGAGCATGCCGTCCGGGCGGCGGCAGGATTGCAGCGCGTCGGCGATTTCGGCCGGGGTCTCCTTGAGCGAACCCAGTGCGCGCGCCAGATCGGCGGCGGCCAGCATGCCGTCGCGGATGGCGGCGAGATCGCGCGGGCCGCCGCGGCCGACGGCAAGGCGCGCCAGCGCGCGGGCGAGATCGGGCGACGCCGCGAGCTGCGAACGGGTATCGGCGCGCGCGCCCAAATCGTCGACAAAGCTCGCCACCGCGTCGAGCCGGCGCGCGATCGGCTCGGGATCGGTCAACGGCGCCGACAATCTTTGCGCCAGCAGGCGCGAGCCGGCCGAGGTCACGCTGCGGTCGATGGCGTCCAAGAGCGAGCCGCGCCGCTCGCCGGCAAGCGTGCGCATCAGTTCGAGATTGCCGCGCGTGGCCTGGTCGATCGCCATGGTGGCGGAGGCCGCTTCGCGCAAAGGCGGCGACAGCGGCGGGCGTTTACCGATCTGCGTGCGCTCGACGTAGGTCACACAGGCCGCCGCCGCGGTCAGCTCCAGCCGCGTGAGCGCGCCGAACGCCTCGCTGGTCGCCACGGCGAAGAACGAGGTCAACCGCCGCTCCGCGCTGGCGCCGTCGAACACGTCGCGGGTGAGCGGTGTCACCGCCGGCAGCGAACGCCAGGTGGGCGCAAGATCGCCGTCGGAAAACAGCGCGTCGGAGACGATGATCTCGCTCGGCTCCAGCCGCGCGATTTCGGCGGCGAGCGAGGCGCGGTCGCATTCGGTGATGTAAAACTCACCCGTGGAAATGTCGATCCAGGCCAGTCCGAAGCGGTTGTCGTCGCCGCTTGAGGAGGTGCGCGCGCGCGCCACCGCCAGCAGGAAATTGTTGCGCTTAGCGTCGAGCAAGGTGTCTTCTGTGAGCGTGCCGGGCGTGACCAGGCGGATGACGTCGCGCCGCACCACGCTCTTGGGGCCGCGCCTCTTCGCCTCGGCCGGGTCCTCGAGCTGCTCGCAGACCGCGACGCGGTGGCCGAGCGCGATCAGGCGATGCAGATATTCATCGGCGCGTTCTACCGGCACGCCGCACATCGGGATGTCGCGGCCTTGATGCTTGCCGCGCTTGGTGAGCATGATACCGAGCGCGCGCGAGGCGGTCTCGGCGTCGTCGAAGAACATCTCGTAGAAATCGCCCATCCGGTAGAACAGCAGGCAGTCCGGATTGGCGGCCTTGATCTCGATGTACTGCTCCATCATGGGGGTGACGCGGCCGTCGTTCGACGGCGGCGTTCCGCCCGGTGGCGGCGCCTCGGGCTCGTTCAGGCCTATGGGGTGGACTAGGGCCATGGGCGGAAAGGTACACCAACGGTCATCATCCGCGAAAGCGGATGATCCAGTAATCTCAGGCCTATCGATAGTCGCGTGAATACTGGATGCCCCGCTTTCGCGGAGCATGACAGCCCGTGGGCGGGCGGAGTTAGCTCAACTCTTAAACTTCACCCCCGTCAGCGCCTCCAGATTGCCGTGCCAGATATTTTCCTTGTCGGCCGCCGGCATGTCGATGCCTTCCAGGATGCGCAGCGTTTCGCGCGTGTACTGCGTGCCCTTTTCCGGGTCGAACGGGCAGTCGGAGGCGAACACGATGTGGTCGAGATCGTAAAAGGCAAGCCCCGCATGCGTCGCCGGCACGCCGCCGAACACCGCGGTGTCGGCGTAGAAGTCATGCTTGAAATAATCGAGCGGGCGTTTCTTCAGCCGCTTGAGCACCAGGCTCAGGTCCTCGTCCGACGTGCGTGAGCCGAGCTGGTCCCAGCCCGGACCGATGCGGCCTTCCAGCATCGGCACGATGCCGCCGAAATGGTGGGTGATGATCCGCACGTTCGGATATTTGTCGAGGATGCCGGAGAACACCAGCCGCGACATGGCGGCGGCGGTCTCGTACGACCAGCCCAGCGTCCACCAGATTTCGTATTTCGATTTCTTCTCGGTCAGATAATCGGGAAAATTGGCGGCGCGCGCCGGATGCATCCAGATCGGCTTGTTCAGCCGGTTCATGGCGGCGAACAACGGATCGAAATCCGGATGATCGAGCGGCATGCCGGCGATATTGGTGTTGATCTGGATGCCGAGCGCGCCGTTTTTCAGCGCGCGCTCGCATTCGCGCACGCCGGCATCGGGCGCCATCATCGGCGCCTGCGCCACCCAGCCGGGGAACTGGTCGGGATATTTCGCGCAAATTTCGGCGAAGCCGTCGTTCACCAGCTTGGCGTATTCCTCGTTCTGCGCGCCCTTGGCCAGCGCCTCCAGCGGCGGCATGGGATAGGAGAGAATTTGCGCATAGTCCTTGAAACCGCCGACGATTTTGCGGCGGATTTCGAGGTCGTGGATGCAGGGGATCTCGCGCACGCGCTTGCCGATATCGGCATGGCCGCTTTCCACGATCTTGTTGAAGAATTTTTCCGGGATGAAATGGGTGTAGGCGTCGATGCGCATAAGTCCTCCGGCACTGATTTTTATTTTGTACGATTTAATAGGGCGTAATGACGTTGAGCAGCGCCTGGCGGCGCCCGTCGAGGACCGCGTCGCGTGCGCGCGTTAGCGCATCGGGCAGATCGGACGGCTTCTCCACCCGCTCGGCATAGGCGCCTTGCGCGCGCGCCATCTCATCGTAGGGCGGCGCCGGATTGAGATCGGCCAACATGTTGCCGTCGCTCTCGCCGGCAACGCCGTCCTTGAACATCGATAGCGTGGCGCGGCGCACGGCGCCGTAGCGGCTGTTGTTGAAGACGATGGTGAGGATCGGCAGATTATGCGCCGCCGACACCCAGTGACCGACGGTCGGATTGGAGAACATGTAGGCGCCGTCGCCCAGCGTCGCGACCACGAAGGCGTCGGGCGCCGCGAGCTTGGCGCCCAGCGCCGCCCCCAAGCCCCAGCCCAATCCGCCGGCATTGCCGACCGCGAAGAAGGTGCCCGGCTTCTCGCGCGGGCAATGGTCCGCCCGCAGCGGATATTCGTTGAAGATGATGGCGTCCTCGCCCAAGGTCTCGCCGATGGCGCGCGACAGATATTCCGGCGAGATGCGCTGGCCGACGGCTGAATCCTTGGTCAGTTGCGCGCGGCGGTTCCGCATGCGCTCGGTCAGGCGGGCGCGGCGCGCGGCGATGCGCGCGTCCGCCATCTGGAGGCGCGGCTCGACCGCCTCGATCAGCGCTTCCAGCGCATTGGTCGCGCCGGCCTGAACGCTGAGATCGCTCGGGAAGCTGCGCATCGGATAACGCACGAAGAACGGATCTTCCGCCACATGCGCGATGCGGCAGCCCGCCGTCGGGTGGTTCAGATGCGGCATCCACGGCACGTCGCATTCCAGCACGATCACCAGGTCCGCATCGGTCACCAGCGTGCCCGGCTCGAAGCCGAAATGCATGGGATGGCTCGACGGCAGGCAGACGCTGCGCGGGCTATGCGCGATCACGGGGATGGCGCAGCGCTCGGCGAGATGCGCCAGCGCCCGTACTGCCTCGGGCGCCAGCACGGTGGTGATGATCAGCGGCCGTTCGGCCGCCGCGATCCATTCCGCCAGCGTGGCGATGGTGCGCGGATCGGGATGCACGGGCGCAGCCGCCGCGCGCGGCCTCATCGGCGCGATCGGCTCAGGTACCGGCGCCGACAGCGGCTCGCGTGGCAGCATCAGGTAGACCGGCCCGCGCGGATGCGCCATCGCCACTTCCACGCCGCGCGCCACCATGTCGCCCACCTGGGCCGGCACGCGCAATTCGTAGTCCCATTTCACCAGCTCGCGCACCATGCCGGCCTGGTCGAACATTTCCTGGCCCCATTGGATCGGGCGCGAGCGCGTGCCGAACGCGCCCTTCTCGGTGAGCGGCGTGCGGCCGGCGGCCAGGATCAGCGGCACGCGGTCGCGCGACAGGTTGGCGAGGTTGTTGATGGTGTTGGCGGTACCGACGCTGGTGTGCACCATCACCGCCTGCGGACGCCAGCTCATCAGATAGGCGCAGTGCGCCATGGCGACCGCAAGGTTCTCGTGCGGAACCAGCTCGGGCTTGGGCACCTTGGCGTTTGATCGGCAAGCGCGCGCAGGAAGGCTTCGGCGGCAATCGCGGGCCGTTGCCCAGTGGGAGTAGCCGCCATTCGTTTCGCCCCTTGTGCGCCTCCCGGCGCTTATCATGATTTTGCCGAATGTTCTACTCGACGGGCGAAATGCTGACAACGGAGGCAGCTACGCTAAATCCGTCATCCTGAGGTGCGAGCGTAGCGAGCCTCGAAGGATGTCGGCCCGGGCCGTCGCCCTTCGAGGGCCGCGCTTTGCGCGGCCACCTCAGGGTGACGGAGATGGGTGTCCTACTCCGCCGCCACGCGCAAAGCCGGGCCCTCGATCTCGGCCAGGCATTTGGCGAGACCTTCGCCCTCCGGATCGAGCAAAGCCGCGGTGCGCGCGCTGGCGATGGCATCGGCGGCGCGTGGGCCAGGGATTTGTCCGGCCAGCGCCGGGCGGATCAGCCGCTGCTCGATCATCCGGTAATTGTCCAGCCCGCGCACATGCGTATCGCCATAGCCTTTGATCAGGCCAGCGCATGCGGCGACCTCGATGGCGAGTTCGGGCGACTGGCGCGCGGCCTGGGCAATGAGATCGAGCCAGGCTGCGATCTGCGCCTGTTCCTGCTGGTAGCGATGGCCGTAGGGGCGCAAGCCGCGCAGCTTGGCCAGCATTAGGAAGCGCAAATAGCCGCCGATCGAGGTGACGTTGATCTCCATGCCGAGATGGAAGCGGCCGAGCCAGCCTTTGCGTTCCGAAAGCCGCATGATCGGCCGCGCCAGCAACGACGGCAGCAGCTGGCAGAATTCCTCGATGCCGGGCTTGAGGAAATCGTGCACCGAAAACGGCTCGTCCTTGACGTGCAATTCCTCGCGCGCGATGCGCCGCATGCGCTCGGGCGAAATCTTGGCTTGCGCCACCCGCACCACGTCCTCGTACGACATGCGCACGGCAAGATGACGCGCGACCTCCTGCAACAGCCTGCCGTCCGCGTTGGCGGCCGCGTCGGCCTCGGCTATGGGCCGCAGGCGATCGAGATAGAGTTTCGCATAGCCGAGGTCCTGATAGGCGATCAGCCGACGTACGCCCTCGGCAACGGTCGACTGCGCGGCGGCGGGGATCGTTTGCGCCACTTCCTGCTCGAGCGATTCGAGCGTCGCGGCGGCGGATGTCTTTGTTTCGGGAAGCTTTGCCGGTATCGCTTTCGCGCGCGCCGCCGCGATGCCGGCGTGGAAGCCGGCCAGATTGCTGTCGACGGACTTGCCATCGGCGCGGATCGCCGCTTCCAATTGCTCGACGCTCAGCGGCAACCGGCCGCTGCCGGCAATGGCCCCTAACATCACCGCGTTGATGATCGAGCCGCTTTGCTTTGCCAGCGCAGCCATATCGATCAGCAGGCAATCGCGCGCGTGCTGCTTGATAACCTCGATCAGTTTGTCCTGATCGAAGCGGCCGTCACCCATGGCGATTTTCTCGTCCACGGCATAGAAACGGCTGAGCGAGGCGATCACATGCGTGCGCTCCGGCGTGACGAAGCCGTTCGCCACCGTGCGGCCGGCCTCAAGCAATTCGCTCGCCACCGCGATATCGATGTCGCCGACGCCAGGTGTGAGCGCCAGCACCGGTCGCCGGCCGGCGAGCTCGGCGGCGGTCCTCGGCAAGATCTCGATGTAATAGGTGGTGGCGCCGGTGCGCTGGGCGACGCCGGGGATCGAGGTGCTCTGCACCGGCAAGCCAGCCTGCTCGGCGGCGGCCACGATCCAGCCGGTGAGCACGCCGCCGCCTTCGCCGCCGAGCGCGGCGATCAGCAATGTGATGGGGCGCGATGTTGCCCCACCGTTGACGCCTTGCTCAGTGTGCTCCCTCCCCCCACCGGGTCGCGCCGCAGGCGCGGCCCGCCCCGTGGCAAGCACGTGCGGGGGGGGGGTGGGGGGGGGGGTTATGGAAGGGTTCGGGGAA
>JACQDO010000377.1 GCA_016201085.1 Hyphomicrobiales bacterium
GCGAATTGCAGGAACGCATCGCCTTCAACGCGGCCGAGGCGCAAAAAAAGATCGTCGCCCAGGACCGCCGCGAGATGATGGATCGCGTCATCGAAACGTTCGCGCAGTATGTCGCGGCCTTTGACAAGATCGTGAAAGCGAAGACCGAACAGGCCCGCGTCGACATGACCCTGCGTCCGATCGGTATGCGCATGCAGCAGATCCTGTCCAATATGATGCAATCGGGCGCGATGACGGACGAGATGTCGGCGGCCGTCAATGCGGGCATGGCGCAGGAACTGCTGCTGAACGCACGCCTGAACGTGAACGTCTATTTCGTCAATCCTTCTCCGAATATCGCCCAAGCCGCGCTGGACAGCATCAACAAGCTCCCGGCAGCGATCAAACAGTTGCAGGATTCGGTCAACAGCGTGACGGAAAAGGAGCGCGCGCAGGAACTGAACTCGCTGGCCGAGCAATACATTCCCGGCGTCGCCGTGACCATTAAGCTCACCGGGGAGCGCAACCGGCTGATCAACGATATGGGCGTGGTCATCGCCGCGCAAATGGCCGAGCAATTGGCGGCGCTGAACGGCGCGCAACTGAAAGCGCTCGATCAGGTGCGCGAGGAAACTCTCGCCACCGTCGATTGGGCACTCTGGCTGTCGCTCGCTATGTCGGCGGCCGCGCTCGCGGTCGGCCTGCTGATGGCCTGGCTGATCGGCCGCGGCATTTCCAGGCCGCTGGGCAGGATGTCGGGCGTGCTCAACGAGCTCGCCAACGGCAACAAGGCCATAGACATTCCCTATACCGAGCGCGGCGACGAGATCGGCGACAACGCGCGCGCGGCCAAGATGTTCAAGGAAAATCTGCTGCGCGTGGAAAAAATGGAGGCCGAGCAGAAGGAGGCCGAGGTGCGCGCCGCCATCGAGCGCGAAGCGGCCGCGCAGAAGATGGCCGACGAATTCGAAGCGGCGGTGGGCGGCATCGTCAAGGCGGCTGTCGCCGGCGACTTCTCGCAGCGCGTCGATCTTGAAGGCAAGAGCGGGCTTGCGCTCAATATCGGCGGCGCGATCAATTCGCTATGCGAGAACGTCGCCAAGGCGCTTGGCGATCTCATGCGCATGCTCGATTCGCTAGCCGAAGGCGAACTGACGCAGCGCATTACCGCCGAGTACCAGGGCAATTTCGCCACCCTGAAGGACAACGCCAATACCACGGCGGAACGCATCGGCGCCACCATCGCCCAGCTCAAGGCCGCCGGGCGCGAGATCACCAATGCCTCGGCCGAGATATCGACCAGCACCACCGACCTCTCCCAGCGCACCGAGGAACAGGCGGCGAGCCTGGAAGAGACCTCCGCCTCGATGGAAGAAATCTCCGCCACGGTGAAACTGAATGCGCAGAATGCGCAGCAGGCCAATCAATTCACCGCCGGCACGCGCGAGGTCGCCGATCGCGGCGGCCAGGTGGTCGCCAAGGCGGTGCAGGCGATGGCCAAGATCGAGGATTCCTCGCGTAAGATCTCCGACATCATCGGCGTGATCGACGAGATCGCCCGGCAGACCAATCTGCTGGCGCTCAATGCGGCGGTGGAAGCCGCGCGCGCCGGCGAAGCCGGCCGCGGTTTCGCGGTGGTGGCCTCGGAAGTGCGGAGTCTCGCGCAACGCGCTTCGCAGGCGGCGAAAGACATCAAGGACCTGATCACCAACTCGAACGGCCAGGTCAAAGAGGGCGTCGATCTGGTCAACAAGGCCGGCGCTTCGCTCAACGAGATCGTGGAATCGATCAAGAAGGTGGCCGACATTGTCGCCGACATCGCCAATGCCAGCGCCGAACAGGCAACCGGCATCGAGCAAGTCGGCAAGGCGCTCACGCAGATGGACGAGGTGACGCAGCAGAACTCGGCGCTAGTCGAGGAGAACGCCGCCACCGCCAAGACGCTGGAGCACCAGTCCAAGGCTATGGACGAGCGCATCGCCTTCTTCCGCATCGACGAGCGCGCCGAGCACGAACAGGCGGTGCAGCCGCCGGCTATGCGCGAACCGAGTCCGGTCGTCGCCATGCCGTCGCGCGGGCCGGCTGCGAAAAAGCAGCCGGCTGCGGCGCCGAAGCGGGCCGCTGGCGGTGGCGGTCCGGCGGGCCGCATGCAGACGGCAGGCGCCACCGCATTGAAGAACCATCCGGATACGCAGGAATTCTGACGGCGCTTGTATCGAGCGGTGAACGGCGCGTGCCGGCGCCCGCGCCGCTATGCTTACCGATGTCTAAACGTGTTGCATTCAATGTTCTGCAATCGCCGGCCGGTTTTTGAATGCCTGTTGGGTATCATATTTAAAATATCGTCTGTCCGATCGAAGGGTATTTATCGGAAGTTCCGCTCGGGTCTCGGCCGCACGCCTTGCTTGATCGCTAGTCTTGGCTTGTCGCCGCTCGAGCGAGCTCCACACGGAGCCGTCACATGCGTCGCTACGCCTCGATCGCCGCCGCCTTGCTTGTCGCGTCGTGTCCGGTGTCGGCCGGTGCGCCGCTGGCGCCTTCCGAACCGGTGGTGCGCGGCACCATCCGCGGCGATTTTGCCTACGGCTCGCAATGTCTGTCGGTTCCGGCCGTGGAATATCTGCCGGGCGTCTATCTGGAAATGCGTCCCTGCCGAAACAGCGTCGATCAGATTTTCGAATGGAACGTGGTCAGTTTCGAAATCAAGATTCACAATCTCTGCGTCGATGCCTTGCGTTCCGGACCGGGCAGTTCGCAGCCCGGCGATCCGGTCGGCTTATGGTACTGCCAGGGCAAGCGGCATCAGCAATGGTTTCCGTTCCGCAGCAATCCGTATTTGCCGACCTTCAGCATCGTCGGCGGCGGCGGACCCGCGAGCAATCTTTGTCTCGAGTCGCTCTATGCCAGCACGGTTGCCGGAACGCCGCTGCTGATCGCGTATTGCAACGGCGGCGATAATCAGCAATTTCGCACGCAACCGTGGCCGGCGCTGGATGACATGGTCTCATCCGGACCGTTCAGTCAGTCGCGAGTTTTGTTGTTGGACTAAGCCGCGTCCGTGATGCTGGCCGTGGCTTTTTGCAGCCGCTTGACCAACTGCTTGAGTGAGGCGATTTCGCCTTCCAACCGCTGAACGCGCATGACCAGCGCTTCCTCGCTGGCCGGCGTCGACTCGGCAACGGTTTCGCTGACGAAGGCGATGCCGATTTCCTCGCCCTCGCGCCATATGACCTTGCCGCGCAGCCGCTGACCCTTGACCGGAATATGCAGCTCGAGCATTTCGCTCGCCGCGATCGGTGCTGAGAAGGTGAGGCGAGCGCCGCTGTCCGACATGTCGCGCACCAGGCAGTTGACGGCTGACGGGCTGTTGCCGAGATAGACCAGCCCGCGCAGAAAACTTTTTTGCCGAGAGACCTGCCGTCGTTCCGCCATCGGGTGTTCTCAAAAGTGTGTCGGCTTCGGTGCCGGAATACCAGTAGAAGATTACTTTAAACGTTCCGTAAATCGGCGCGGCAGCAAGCGTTAAGAGCTTTTAATAGTCGCGCGGCCGCGCCTGACGACAGTCGCACCCTGCGTCGTGAAGCACAGGGGCCGAACACTGGCCCATTTGATGTCCAATCTTGCTTACTGGTTCATTTCTGGCACGGATACACCGCAGCGTACGCGGTGCTGACAGCTATTGAGGTTGGCCGCTGATGCGTTTCAGGATGAATCGCTAGCCAGGCGAGCACCTTTTCCGCCAATTCTTTTGATTTGGTGCCCCTCGGTGGACAAAAACTGATGTTGTTAATTCTCATCGCAACATAGATGTTCAC
>JACQDO010000345.1 GCA_016201085.1 Hyphomicrobiales bacterium
GCATCCGGTAGCGGCGGCGTTGCGCGAAATGCTGGCGCGTTACGGCTTTGCTGCCGCGCCGCTGCTGGAATTGATCGAGGCGCGCACCTTCGATCTGTACGACGAGCCGATGGCGAGCGTCGCCGATCTGGAACTCTACGGCATCCGCACGCAATCGCCGGTGTTCGCCATGGCCAGCGGCATTCTCGGCACGGGCCAAGCGCTGCCGGATATGTTCACGCTGGATGCCGGCATCGCCGCCGCCATCGGCGCGATTTTGAGCCGCCTCGGGCTGCATGCCTCGCGCAAGCAGCTTTATCTGCCGATGGATTTGCTGGAGCGGCACGGGGTCAACAGCGCGGATATTTACGCCGGGCGGGCGGGCGCGCCTTTGCACGCGGCGCTGGCCGAGCTGCGCGCGCTGGCGCGGCAGCATCTGGCGGCAGCGCAGGACAAGCTCGCCGCGGCGCCGCCGGAAATCCTGCCGGCATTTCTGCCGGTCGCATTGGTCGGCCCGCTGCTGCGGCGCATGGAGCGGGCCGGCTACGATTCGTTCACCTTCGAGCCGAGCACGTTATTGAGTCGGCAGTGGACGTTATGGCGGGCGGCGCGCGACCCGAGCCGGATTTTCCGCACGTAATAATCACTCCGCCGCGGCCGCCGTTTCGCCGCCGATCCAATGCGCCAGGTCGTCGAGTGCGCGCGCACTGAGCGCGCTCTTGCGCGCCAGATTTTTGGCTGAGCCACGGCCGTATTTGCGGCCTTCGCCCGGCGCGGGCTGCGCAATGGGCGGGAACAGGCCGAAATTCACGTTCATCGGCTGGAACGACGACGGGCCGGCATCGATGGTCTCGATATGGCCGCCGGTGATATGCGCCAGCAGCGCGCCGTGCGCGGTAGTCGCCGGCGGGGCGCTCGGCGTCTCGCCGCGGCGCTCGGCGGCGGCAAAGCGCGCCGCCAGCAGCCCGACGGCGGCGGATTCCACATAGCCTTCGCAGCCGGTGATCTGGCCGGCGAAACGCCAGCGCGGATTGGCTTTCAGCCGCAGTGTGGCGTCGAGCAGCTTGGGCGAATTGAGGAAGGTATTGCGGTGCAGGCCGCCGAGCCGGGCGAACTCCGCGTTCTGCAAACCGGGGATGCCGCGGAAAATGCGCACCTGCTCGCCGTGTTTCAATTTGGTCTGGAAGCCAACCATGTTGAACAGCGTGCCGAGTTTGTTGTCCTGGCGCAGCTGCACCACCGCATAAGGCTTCTTGTCCGGCGCGTGCGGATTGGTCAGTCCGAACGGTTTCATCGGGCCGTGCCGCAGCGTCTCGCGGCCGCGCTCGGCCATCACTTCGATCGGCAGGCAGCCGTCGAAATAGGGCGTCGAGGCTTCCCAATCGTGGAACGAGGTCTTATCGCCGATAAGCAGCGCGTCGACGAAGGCGTCGTACTGCTCGCGCGTGAGCGGGCAATTGATGTAGTCGGCGCCGGTGCCGCCGGGGCCGGTCTTGTCGTAGCGCGACTGGAACCAGGCTTGCGCGAGGTCGATCGAGTCGCGATGTACGATCGGCGCGATGGCGTCGAAGAAGGCGAGCGCATCCTCGCCCGTGAGCGAACGGATGCTGGCGGCGAGCGCGGGCGACGTCAGCGGCCCGGTGGCGACGATGACGCTGTGCCACTCGTCCGGCGGAGTTGAGATTTCGCCGCGCTCCAACGTGATCAATGGATGCGCCGCCAGCGCCGCGGTGACTGCGGCGGAAAATCCGTCGCGATCGACCGCCAGCGCGCCGCCCGCCGGCACCTGATGGCTGTCGGCCGCCCGCATCACCAGCGATCCGAGCCGGCGCATTTCCTCATGCAGCAGGCCGACCGCGTTGTGGTCCTTGTCGTCGGAGCGGAACGAGTTCGAGCACACCAGCTCGGCAAAATTGTCGGTCTTGTGGACGGGCGTGGCGCGCAGCGGCCGCATCTCATGCAGCACGACGGGAACGCCAGCCTGCGCAAGCTGCCAGGCAGCCTCGGAACCGGCGAGGCCGCCGCCGACGACGTGAACAGGTTTCAGGGTCATGGCGGCAAGCTAGGCGTGGGGCACAGGCACGGCAACCGGCAGTTTTTGTTTGCGCATGGTCTTATCCGAAAACCGGTTCCCACTTTTCGGGACCATGCGCGCAAAGCAAAACGCCCGCGGCGAACGCGGGCGTTTTTGAGCAAATCTTGGAGCGTGCAGCTTAGAGCTGGTGTGCGGCGGTCCAGGCCAGCCGCGGGATATCCGAGCGGCTGATGCCGATATCGGCCAGTTCGCGGTCGCCCAGGCGGGACAGTTCGCTCAGGCTCTGATTGTAGCGCTTCCACTGCTGAATGAAGCGGACTAGGGCGGACAACATGATGTTCCTCTTTCTCGTAAGATCCGGCGCTTGGCCGGTGAATCGACTGGGCACAACATAGGCTTCTCTCGGAACATGAAAAGCGCTAATGCTGCGCTGCAGCTAAACCAAAAACGCATAGCTTAAGAGTCTGAAAAATAAACAAAATACTAATAAAACCGCTTGGCGGTACATCTTTGAGCAACAGATATTCTCACGATTATGAATATGATGTCGCGCAAATCGTTATTTCAGCCTCAAATACGCCTGTTTCGTGCTACTTTTTTGGCAAATTGCCAAAAATGCATACGTAATTACCCATAGCTCGCTGCCGCGAGCCAACCGAATCATGCATATCTGCCTTGATTGGCACTTCCGCTTGGTTCTCGGCGTTCGGTTTGGATCGTGTAGATTGCGCGCACCGGGGAGGAAACCGCCATGTCGATCAAACTAGGTTTTGCCGTGCTGACTGTCGTTGGCCTGGTCGTGGGCGGCGCGGCCGGCGCGACCGCCGCCGAAATCAAGGTGCTGACCGCCGGCGCCTTCAAGCAGGTGGTGCTGGCCTTGGTGCCCGAGTTCGAGAAGCAGAGCGGCCATAAGGTCATCGTCGATAACGGCACCGCCGGACAACTGAAAAAACGCATCGAAAGCGGCGAAGCCTTCGATGTCGCGGTGATCACGCCGGCCGTGGTCGACGAACTGACGACCAAGGGCAAGCTTGCCCCGGGCAGCCGCGTCAATCTCGCCAGCGTGGGCGTCGGCGTGGTGGTGAAAGAGGGCGCCGCCAAGCCGGATGTGAGCACGGTCGAGGCCTTCAAGCGCACACTGCTGGCGGCGAAATCGGTCGCCTATATCGATCCGGCGAGCGGCGGCTCCAGCGGCATCTATATCGACAAGCTGCTCGAGAAGCTTGGCATCGCCGAGCAGGTGCGGCCGAAAGCGAAACTCAAGAAGGGCGGCCACGTCGCCGATCTGATCGTGAGCGGCGAAGCCGAACTCGGCCTGCACCAGATCAGCGAGATCGTGCCGGTGAAAGGCGCCACGCTGGTCGGCCCGTTGCCGAAGGAAATTCAGAACACCACAACTTATGCCGCCGGCCTCGGCGCCTCGGCCAAAGACAAGAGCGCGGCGGAAGCGCTGATCAAGGCATTGTCCGGGCCCGCTGCTGCCGCGGTACTCAAAGCCAAGGGCATGGAGCCGGCGAGCTAAGAGCGCACTTTGGACTCGCAGACCGAGACGCGCCCGCTCGACCGCCGCGTCGTCATCACCGCGCTGGGCATCGCGCAGATCCTGGCCTGGGGCACCTCGTTCTATATTCCCGCGGTGTTCGCCGAGCCGATCCTGCGCGAGACCGGCTGGTCGCTCAGTTGGATCGTCGGCGGCACCTCGATCGGGTTGTTGGTGGCCGGGCTGATCTCGCCGCAAGTCGGCCGCGTCATCGACCGCCACGGTGGCCGGCCAGTCTTGCTAGCGAGTTCGTTGTTCTATGCCGCAGGCCTGATCGGCGTCGGACTGGCGCCGTCTTTGCCGGTCTATCTCGCCGCCTGGGTCCTGATCGGCTTGGGCATGGGCACCGGCCTTTACGACGCGGTGTTCGCCGCGCTCGGCCGCATGTACGGCTCAGAGGCGCGCCAGCCCATCACCAACCTCACGCTGTTCGGCGGCTTTGCCAGTACGATTTGCTGGCCGCTCAGTGCCTTCATGATCGAGCATGCCGGCTGGCGTACGGCCTGTTTAATCTATGCCGGCTTGCATTTGTTCTTGTCGCTGCCGCTGCAAATGGCGGTGGTGCGGCGCGCGCCCGCGCGGGTCGGCGCGACAACAACTCCGAACGACAAGGACAAGCAGAGCGAGCCGGTACGCATTGCCAGTGAAACTTTGATCTTCGGCCTGCTGGCCGTGGTGCTGTCGATCGCCGCCGGCGTCGGCTCGATCGTGGTCGTGCATCTGCTGATTTTCCTGCAGGCGAGGGGCATCGACTTCGCCGTGGCCGTGAGTCTCGGCACCCTGTTCGGCCCGGCGCAGGTGGGGGCCCGTGTGGTCGAGCGTCTGTTCGGTTCCAGCTACCATCCGATCTGGACCATGATCGCGTGCTGTGTGCTGATGGCGGCCGGGCTGTTGCTGCTCTCCGCCAATATCGGCGCGCTGCTCTTGATCATCCTGCTGTACGGCGCCGGCTACGGCATTTCCTGGGTCGGGCGCGGCACCTTGCCCTTGGCGCTGTTCGGACCCGTGCGTTTTCCGCGCCTGATGGGCAAGCTCGCCTTCCCCAGCCTGATCGTGCAGGCCTTGGCGCCATCGGCCGGCGCGCTGCTGATCGAGGCAAGCGGCGTCAATTCGACTATCGGCGTGTTGACCGCATTGGCCTTGATCAATGTGGTGTTGATGGGAGTTTTGTGGTTGATGTGCCGGGCACAAATCGCGGCGGAAAGTTGAAAATGGAAACTTTGCTGAACTTGCGGATGCTGACCTTCGAAGACCTCTCGGTCGGCATGGCCGAGCGCATCAGGAAAACCGTGGATTCATCCGACGTGATCGGCTTCGCCGAAGTGACCGGCGATCGCAATCCGATTCATCTGTCCGAGCATTTCGCCGCCAAGACGCCGTTCGGCACGCGCATCGCGCACGGTCTTTATACGGCGAGTCTGATTTCGGCCGTGCTCGGCACCAGGCTGCCGGGGCCGGGCGCGATTTACATTTCACAGACGCTGCATTTCCGCGGGCCCGTCAAGATCGGCGACACCGTCGAGGTGAATGTCGAGGTGGCCGAGCTGATGCCGGAGAAATTCCGCGCCCGGCTCAGTTGCACCTGCTCGGTCGACGGCGAGGTCGTGCTCGACGGCGAGGCCTGGGTGAAGGTGCCGTCGAAGACTTCCGGGCGGCCGCTGCCGCGCGTCTAAGGGCTTAGGCCCGACGCAATTGCGTTAGATCAATGCCGCTCGCCGAAGATGCCGCCATCCTGCCTCCGACGATCGGAGACAGAATATGCCGACCACGTTGCCCGTCCGTACGCCAAACAAGCCCAAGCCCGCGTCCAAGTCCGTAGTGGCGCGGCCGCTTCCCGAAGGCTTCAATATCTGGGTCGCCTGTGTCGGCCTGGCCGGCACGATCCTAGCGGCGTTCATTTATTATTTCGGCGGCGATAGCATCGGCGCCGCGCTGTTCCTGGTCCTCGCCGCCATTGTCATTGTGGCGATGATGCGGACCTGCGCCGCCGACCGGCGCGGCGAAGTCTGATCCAGCTCAGCGCGGCGGCCTATAGGCCTGGCTTTAGCCCGAATACGCAGCGTCGCGATCCATCCGGCCGACGACAAATCGTAAGCTTTGCATCCGGCGGCGCGACGGGCATCGCTTCATCGAACGGCACCAATTCGTTATCGATCAGCCAACCCGTCGGCGTCGAAACGATGCTGGTGTAACTTTTGGAAACTATATCGGCTTGCGTTCGACCACCGGCGCTAGCTCGTCGCGTCGGCGCGACGTCAGCGATTTGAAATGGCCGGCGGCGTTGATCAGCGGGTTCACCAGTTCGCCCTTGACGGTATGCGCGTCGGGATGATCGGCGAAACCGAAGGTGAGCGGCTCGCGCTCCTTCGCCGGCACGTAGAGCGTGCCGAACATCCAATCCCACAGCGCCAGGCAGCTGCCGAAATTCTTGTTAAAGTGTTTCGGGTTGTCGGAGTGATGCACCTGATGATGCGCGGGCGAGACGAAGATGCGCCCGGCTAGACCGCGGAACGCGATCCACATGTGCGAATGCTGCAGGTGCACGTAGACGTGGATGAACAGCACCAGGATGATATTGGTGTCGGCGAGCGCGTATTGATAGGTGGTGTCGCCGAACCAATAATTGCCGAAGCCGTTGGCGATGGCCGCCGACAGCGCCAGGATGTTGGCGAAGATCCAGGTGTAGACCGGGTGCACGCGGAAATTGGTCAGCGGCGTGAGCACCTGCGCGGTGTGGTGCACTTTGTGGAATTCCCACAGCAGCGGCACCTTGTGGCTGAGCCAGTGATTGAACCAGTAGCCGAGCTCGTAGGCGAGGAACAGCATCAGCGTGATGATAGCGCGGCCGACATAAGGCGGCAGCGCGGAGGGCGAGGGCTGACCGAACAGCGCGACCAGCGACGCGATGATGCCGTTGCTGACCGACTGATAGGACAGGAGCGCCCAGCCGAACACCACGCCGAACACGAACACGTTGAACAACAGATAGCCGATGTCGGCCTGATGCGAACGGCTGCGCATAATGCGGCGCGGGAACAGCGCGCGTAGAATCGTCTTCCAGCGCAAGCGGCGGCCGCGCTTGATGCGCTGCCAGACAAAGAACGCGGTGGCGATGGCCAGCGCCGCGGACAGAGAAGTGAGCGAGAAATGCGAGCCGAGCGAGAACAGCAGCTTGCCGAGCTGGCCGAAGAAGAAGGCAATGCCGGCCGAAATATCCAAACGCAACTCCCAGGGTTCGCGCGGCCAATGTCTTACCGAAGGGTAAATATTACGTTAGGCGCGATACCCAGGCGGCTAACGCCGCAAATCCGCATATTCCGCATGCTTATCCATATAGGCCACCACGAACGGACATTTCGGGGCGACCTTCAGTCCCTGCGCGCGGGCGATATCCAATAGGCCGCGCACCAGCGCGGAGGCGACGCCTTTGCCGCGCAGGGTGGGTGGCGTCTCGGTGTGGACGATCGCCAGCGTGTCGCCCTCGCGCCGGTAGACGGCAAAGGCGGTCTGGCCGTCGACGTCGAGTTCGAAGCGGTGGCGTTCGGCGTTGTCGCGAACTTTATTCGACATGTCGCGTTCCTTGCGTGATGATTGGGCTAAATTCAGTTCGAAAGTTCCGTTTTGCAAGGTGCCGTCATGGCCGATCTCACGCTCTATCACGCTTCGCCGTCGCGCTCGTCCATCGTGCTGTGGATGCTGGAGGAACTGGGCCAGCCCTATGACATCAAGCTGCTGCGCCTGAGCGAGGGCGACAACATGAAACCCGACTACCTCGCCATCAATCCGATGGGGAAAGTTCCGGCGCTCCAGCACGGCGACACGGTGATCACCGAGGGCGCGGCGATCTGCACCTATCTCGCCGATGCGTTTCCCGACGCCAGGCTGAATATCCCGATCGGCACGCCGCGCCGCGGCGTCTATCTCAAATGGCTGTTCTTCGGGCCGAGCTGCATCGAGCCGGCGGTGATCGATCGCGCCGCGCCGCGCAAGGAGCCGGCACGCCGCGGCATGCTCGGCTACGGCGATTTCGACACCGTGATGAACGTGGTGGCGAAGGCCGTTGCGAGCGGCCCGTGGCTGATGGGCGAGCAGTTCACCGCCGCCGACGTGATCATCGGCGCCAATCTGCGTTTCGGCATGATGTTCAAGATGATCCCGGAGCGGAAGGAGTTTTCCGATTATGCCGCGCGCATCGCCGCGCGCCCGGCCGCCCAGCGCGCCGAGGCCAAGGACAAGGGACTGGCGGCGTAGGGGGCTCGCCGTTCGCGGCTCACGGCACCCGCGCCGTGGTCTGCATAATCGGGACCGGCCCGGCGATCAAAAGCCAGACTGGCGCGCGCGTCGGCGTGCCCATCGACGTCGACATGCCGATCTCGTAGCTCGACTCGCCGGGGCAGAGCGGCCGCCCGAACTCGATCTCCACCAGATTGGATGTGATGGTCCGTACCGAGGTCGGCGCGACAGTACCGGGTGCGCCTGAGGTGATGACATAGACCTGGCTCGCGGAGCCGCCATAGACGATGGTATCGATCGGCTGGAAGCCGAACACCATGCCGCGGATGCATTCGCCGTTCAGGTTGGCAGCGGTCAGATCGATGCGGAATTGATAGCCGGTGCGGCCGGCGGCGAAGCTGCCGGCGCCCCCGACCCGCGTGCGCGTGGTGATCTGCGCGCCATTGCCGTGCATATAGAACTGCAAATTGTCCGAGCTTAGCGAGACGCCTAGCACGCTGCAGCCGCGGTCGAAGCTGCAATCGACATCCCGTTGCGTCACATTGTTGATGCTGAGCGAAGCTGCTGCGGCCCATGCTTGCGTCAGCGCCAGGGCGGCGGCGGAAGTCAAAGTGATCTTCGGAAATCGCATGATCGTCCCCCCACTGTTTTGTCGGCTTTGGCCGGCGCGAAAGCCGCGCCGAGACCGGCCGATGACAATGCTATTAAAAGATGTATTATAACAATATTCAATCTATACTAGCATCGCACCGCGCCATCGTCATTCGACGGCCACCGCGACAGAGCGGTTCTGCGGTTCGGACGTGTTCGGTCCCGTCTTTATGCGCAACGCCGAGGTCGCTTTGCCGACCACGGTGATGGACACGCCGCGCGGCACGCCGAGCGCCACCAGCATCTTCTGCACGGCCATGGCGCGCGCCAGCGACAATTTATCGGCGTCCTTTTCGGCGGTGTCGCAGTTGCCGGCGAGGGTTATGCGCCCGCCGGGCTTGAGCATACCGCGCGCCATCTCGAGCAGCGGCTTGGCCGAAGGCACCAATTCCGCCGACTGCACGCCAAAGAAAATCGACAGCGTTTGCGCCCGCGCCGGCGCGCCCGCCAACGACAGTACCAAGATCGCCGCCAGCGCGGTAAGCGCCAGGCGGCGCGGCATTGCAAGGTCGAACATAGAATCCGTCCCCCCAGAGTTTTTGTGGCGCTATATTGCGTCGGCGCGGTGCGGCGGTCCAGGCAGCGGTCAAGGCGGTTGTTTGCGTCATATCAATGCGCCGCCTCTCGCTTTAGTCGAAGAAAAACGCGCCGCCCGTTCGGCTCGCTGAACAGGCCCGAATGAGCGCGGGCGCCGGGAACTTCTGGCAGGGAGGAAACCATGGCCGGTATCCGTTTCTTCAATGTCCACCGCAGCTGGGAAGACTGGTTCGGGATGGCGCTGGGGATTCTGATCGGGCTGTCGCCCTGGATCGCCGAGCGGCCGGCGGATGAATTACCGATGCTGAACGCCATCGCGGTCGGCGCGGCGGTGTTTTTGCTGGCCGAGACCGAGCTGGTCGATCTGCATCGCTGGGAGGAATTCCTCGAGCTGCTGTGCGGCCTGTGGCTGATCGTCTCGCCGTTCGCCTTCGGCTATGCCGAGGCCGGCGGGTTTGCCGCCTGGCATTTCACCCTCGGCGGCATCGTGACGCTGCTGGCGGCGATCGAGCTTTGGCAGGACTGGCATCTCACCGACGAGCAAATGCTCCGGCAACGGGAGTAGCAAGGGCTGCGCTAGTCCCGCTTGGTGTTAGCGGTCGCGCCGGAGAACGCGGCGAGGTTCAGGAAAGCAAACTAAGCAGCAGGGTGAGCTTCGCCAGCAGGGCTTCCCCCGTCGTGTTGAGGGCCGCCAGGATGGCAAGCCCAATGGCTGCGCAAATCAAACCGTACTCGATTGCGGTGGCGCCGGAGTCGTCGGAGAGAAATCGCGTGCGTGTCATGATGGACTCCTGATTTCCATGACATAACTCGCGAAAGTAGAACAATCAGTAATTACATCATTAAACTTGAACCGGTAGCCCGCGTTGAGCGATGCGATATGCGGGCGACGCTGTTCCGGATTTGCAGTACTCGATCCAGGCACCGTTGTCGTCTGACACAGGACGGCCAGCGGGCGCAATGAATTCAATTCATGCCTGCATCCGTGCATCGGCGCAATGTATATAGTCCTATTATTTATTCATGTTGTCTATTGCGTGTTAATATTAATGTATCTACTGTTAGTTGTGTTGGGCCCAGCCAATAAAATCAAAGAGAAACACTGGAAATAGGGGGTGTGGAGATGCTCAAGAAAACTTTCTGGCAATTAGCACGTAACATTGGGCTGCTTGTTGCGATGGGGGGATTTTGCGTCGTCGGTTCGACACAAACCGCCCAGGCTCAAGCGGCCGTCTGTCCGCCCGGGCAAGACTGTCCGTGCACATGGTCGGCGTGGGTGGACCGGGACGACCCAACCGGGGTGGGCGACTTCGAAGACCTTGCGTCACTTTACAAAGAGAAGAAGATCGCTTGCCCGCGGCCGACCGCCATCCAGTGCCGTTACAAGGGCGGTGCGGTGTGGGGCTCGCAAGTGTTGCCGCAAGGTGCCGGCGGCAGTCCACCGGCCGGTTACGTCTGCAATGTGTCGGTCGGCGGCACCTGCACCAATGTGAAAACGCAGCCACCGGGCACGCAAGCCAAACCGACGTGCAAGGACTCGGAAATCCGCGTCTGCTGCCCCAGCCTCAAGTAACCGATCTAAGCCCGCGATGCCGAACCGGAACGCATCGCGGGCATGCTGGCGTTGTCTACTGCGACAGAGCGGGCGTTTCCCTCGGCCGTTCCCGGCCGCGAGGATCGTCATGATTTTATCGATCGGATCGACCGAACAAAAGGTGCCACCATGAAGCGTCTTGGGATATGCGCCATTGCGTTAAGTCTGAGTCTATCTCTCTTTGCCTTCGAGGCAGCCGCGCATTCATGTAATAAAGGCCTCAAGCGGGCTCACTGCTATTGCAAATATAACCTGAACGTCAGCGGCGTCGAACTGGCGCGCGTCGTGGATCATGGCCAGTGCTACAATCAACAGACGAATGTAGGTCTCAGCAGCAATTGCGCGAACTACTGCCGCGGCCAGGACAGCACGCTCCAGGACCAAATGCGCGCGGCCCTGATCGCCAAATCGCTGTGCGGCAAACGAACCGCGACACGCAAATACTCGGCGGGAACGAATATATATCTTCCCTACGGCACGGTAAGTTTGACGGGCTGCTAGGAAACGCGGCACGGACGTCGGTGGGTTAGGCGCCTTTGGCGCTAACCGCCAACGGGCTCAGGCGCGAGCGGTCAAACCACGCAGCCGCATGTCTGTTAGTGCGTGATCGTGACCGGGATCGTAAGCGTCACTTTGTAGCCGCCAGTCGGTGCCTCGTAGGTGCCGATGACGATAAGCTTATTCGGGCCGCTCGGCTGCTTGTCGATCCAGGCTTTGCAGGTGTTCTTGAGAAGTGGCATGAGTGTCTCCAATAGTGAGCGCTAGATACCGCCATTGTCTTTGACGTATTTCTTGCAGTCATCGTGCGAGGCTGGGCCAAACACGCGGGTGTAGACGGCAGGCACAGGCGCATCGCATTTGGCGATCATCAGCGGGTTAATGCCGATCCATTGAAACACGCAGTACTGCGCGCCGGCTTCTGCTGTCGTGGCTGCTGCGTCGAAATCGGGGACCACCACCTCGGCGATCGGGACGTCGTGGAATCCATCGGCATCCTGGATACGGATCGATTTTGCCGATTTCGGAAAGGAAATTGTCTCCTCATAGGTGAATGGCACGGTCGCTGGCAGGCTGATGTCGGCTTTGATCTCGTAGAACGCCCACATAGGAGGGTAAATGAGAAACGGGAGCTGGGAGAAATCTGCTTTGTCATTCAGGTTGGAATGCTCGCCAGTCGCGCTCAGCGTAACGACGCCGAGAAGCCGGTAAGCCTTGTACTTGGCGTGGCCTAAAACTCTTTGCGGCATGATACCCCCCCACTGAAACCGTGCCAAAATGCATCCGGCGGCGCGAGGGGAGATGCTAGTATAAGTTGTATAGATATTGCAACTAAAACTATTATGGGTTGTGTAAAAACGGCAATACCTGCTTAGATAACCAGTGAGCGGATTTGTCTGCCGCTCACTCCGCCGCCTGTTGCCCACCCTTATTACGCTTGTTCTCGCGCTGCCACTAGCGACATCGGACGCGCGCGTAGGGCGCCAGTTGCTCCGGCGTGCTGGCGTCGCCGTAAACCCGCCAAAGGAACCGGTCGGGACTTTCGAAGATGGCAATCCAGATGTAGCGGTCGCCGTTCTTCAAGCGGCGCGTTTCATTGTTGAGATACATCGCGGCGCTGTTGCCCTCTTGATAGAGCACGTTATAGGAGCCGGACTTTTCTTCGAATTTTCCGTCTTTCTCGGTGCGATAGAAATATTTCAGCTCGCGCCGGTCGGCGGACGGTTCGAACCGCGTCGGCGTTTCGCAGGCCTTTTCCTTGCCGAGCTTTTCGATGCTGCCAACCCATATCCAACGGCCTTGCATCGCCGCCAGTGGATCGGTGACGTTTTGTGCGCGCGCGCTGCTATTGGCAGCCAGCAGCACGGACAACGAAACAATTAGGCCGAACCGACAAAATGAAAACGTCATGATATCTCCTTGCTACTCCGCCGCCTGCTGACCCTTCTTCCGCTTATTCTCGCGCGCCAGCACCGGCTTCAGAAACTCCCCGGTATAGCTGCGCTTGGCCTTGGCGATATCCTCCGGCGTGCCTTGCGCCACGATCTCGCCGCCGCCGTCGCCGCCTTCCGGGCCGAGGTCGATAATCCAGTCGGCGGTCTTGATCACTTCCAGATTGTGCTCGATCACCACCACGGTGTTGCCGGTCTCCACCAGCTCGTGCAGCACGTCCAAGAGCTTGGCGACGTCGTGGAAATGCAAGCCGGTGGTCGGCTCGTCTAAGATATAAAGCGTGCGGCCGGTGGCGCGCTTACTCAGCTCCTTGGCCAGCTTGACGCGCTGCGCCTCGCCGCCCGACAGCGTGGTGGCCTGCTGGCCGACATGGATGTAGTCGAGGCCGACACGGTGCAGCAGCGCCAGCACGTCGCGCACGCGCGGCACCGCCTTGAAGAACTCGAGCGCCTCTTCCACCGTCATGTCGAGCACGTCGGCGATCGACTTGCCCTTGAACAGCACCTCCAGCGTTTCGCGGTTGTAGCGCTTGCCCTTGCAGACGTCGCAGGTGACGTACACGTCGGGCAAAAAGTGCATCTCGATCTTGATGACGCCGTCGCCCTGGCAGGCCGCGCAGCGGCCGCCCTTGACGTTGAACGAGAAGCGGCCGGGCTCGTAGCCGCGCGCCTTGCTCTCGGGCAAAGCGGCGAACCATTCGCGGATCGGCGTGAAGGCGCCGGTGTAGGTCGCAGGATTGGAGCGCGGCGTGCGGCCGATCGGCGACTGGTCGATGTCGATGATCTTGTCGATGTGTTCCAACCCCTCGATGCGATCGTGCGGCGCGGGCGCGAGCGAGGCGCCGTTGAGCTTGCGCGCCACCGCGGCGTAGAGCGTGTCGACCAGCAGCGTCGACTTGCCGCCGCCGGAGACGCCGGTGACGCAGGTGAACAGGCCGAGCGGGATCTCGGCGTCGATGTTCTTCAGATTATTGCCGCGCGCGTTGACCACTTTGATGGTCCGCCGCGAGCGCGGCTTGCGTTCGGGGATCGGCACGCTGAGTTCGCCGGAAAGATATTTGCCGGTCCACGAGCGCGGCGCGGCGATGAGGTCGGCGACGCTGCCTTCCGCCACGATGTGGCCGCCGTGGATGCCGGCGCCGGGGCCGATGTCGAGGACGTGGTCGGCGGTGCGGATGGCGTCCTCGTCATGCTCCACGACGATCACGGTGTTGCCGAGGTCGCGCAGGCGTTTCAGCGTCTCCAGCAGGCGGGCGTTGTCGCGCTGGTGCAGGCCGATCGAAGGCTCGTCCAGCACGTAGAGCACGCCAGTGAGGCCTGAGCCGATCTGCGAGGCGAGGCGGATGCGCTGGCTCTCGCCGCCCGACAGCGTGCCGGAGGCGCGGGAGAGCGTGAGATAATCCAGGCCGACGTCGACCAGGAACTTCAGCCGCTCGCGGATTTCCTTGAGCACGCGCACGCCGATCTCGTTCTGCTTCTTGTTCAGTTCGGCGGGCAGGGTAGTGAACCATTCGCCGGCGCGCTTCACGCTCAGTTCGGCCACCTGCGAGATATCCTTGCCGCCGATCTTGACGCAGAGCGCCTCCGGCTTGAGCCGCGCGCCGTGGCAGGCCTTGCACGGCACGTCGGTGAAATATTTCAGCAGGTCCTCGCGCGCCCATTCCGATTCAGTTTCCTTGAAGCGGCGTTCGAGATTGGTGATGACGCCCTCGAACGGTTTTTTCGTGGTGTAGCCGAGCAGGCCGTCGTCGTAGACGAATTTGATCTCGTCCTCGCCGGAGCCGTACAGGATGGCGTCCTGCGTCTTCTTGCCCAGGTCCTTCCACTTGGTCTCCAGCGTGAAGCGGTAGTGCTTGGCCAGCGCCTCCAGCGTCTGGATGTAATAAGGCGACGACGATTTCGCCCAGGGCGCGATGGCGCCCTTGCGCAGCGTGGCGTCGCGGTCGGGAATGACCAGCTCGGCGTCGATGTGCTGCTCGACGCCCAGTCCGCCGCACTCCGGACAGGCGCCGAACGGGTTGTTGAACGAGAACAGTCGCGGTTCGATTTCCGGAATAGTGAAGCCGGACACCGGGCAAGCGAATTTTTCCGAGAAGATCAGGCGCTCGGCATTGGCATTGCGGCCGCGGTTGGCGGCGGCGCCGGTTGCCTTCGTGTCGGCCAGTTCGACAACCGCGAGGCCGTCGGCGAGCTTCAAACACTGCTCCAGCGAATCCGCCAGCCGCGTGCCGATGTCGCCTTTCACCACCAGGCGGTCGACCACCACGTCAATGTCGTGGGTGAATTTCTTGTCGAGCGCGGGCGCGTCGCTAATCTCGTGGAAGGCGCCATCGATCTTCACACGCTGATAGCCCTTGCGCATGAAGTCGGCCAGCTCCTTGCGGTACTCGCCCTTGCGGCCGCGCACGACGGGCGCGAGCACATAGATGCGCGTGCCATCCGGCAAAGCGAGAACGCGGTCGACCATCTGCGACACGGTCTGGCTTTCGATCGGCAGGCCGGTCGCCGGCGAGTAGGGCACGCCGACGCGCGCCCACAGCAGGCGCATGTAGTCGTAGATCTCGGTGACGGTGCCGACGGTCGAGCGCGGGTTCTTCGAGGTGGTCTTCTGCTCGATGGAAATCGCCGGCGACAGGCCGTCGATCTGGTCGACGTCCGGCTTCTGCATCATCTCGAGGAACTGGCGGGCATAGGCCGACAGGCTCTCGACATAGCGGCGCTGGCCTTCGGCATAGATGGTGTCGAAGGCGAGCGAGGATTTGCCGGAGCCGGACAGGCCGGTGAATACCACCAATTGGTCGCGCGGAATGGCGACGTCGACGTTCTTGAGATTGTGCTCGCGCGCGCCGCGGATGGTGATCGCGCGGCTGTCGGGGCGGCTGGACGGACGGTCGGGCATCAGGCGACGGCTCTCCGCGACGCCGGCAGCGGCGCCTTGAACGAACGCATTGATCGGAAACGCACTTCAGAACTTGGCTCTTGGAACGTAGTAAGAACGCGGCCCTTTTGCCAGTGCGGGACCGGGCGGGCGGTTGAAAACTGCCGGATCGTTGTTGACCTGGCTCACAGCCCTTGCGGAATGACTGGAAAACGATTAGAACATAACATGAACAAAGACAAGCCCACCCCGCCGGACGGCAGATACGCGTGGATGCCCTGTGGACGAGGGCCGAACGCGCTTGCCGGGGGCGGGGCCGGCACTAGGGTGATTTGAACGAGGCTCGGGCCTCAGGTGGAGAGCATCATGGCGGGTAGCGTCAACAAAGTAATCCTCATCGGCAATCTCGGCGCCGATCCGGAAATTCGCCGCACCCAGGACGGTCGGCCGATCGCCAATTTGCGGGTCGCCACCTCGGAAAGCTGGCGCGACAAGACCACCGGCGAGCGCCGCGAAAAAACCGAATGGCACCGCGTGGTGATCTTCAACGAGGGTCTCTGCAAGATCGTCGAGCAGTACCTCAAGAAGGGCTCGAAGGTTTATCTGGAAGGCGCTTTGCAGACACGCAAATGGACCGACAAAGACGGCCACGAGCGCTACTCGACCGAAGTGGTGCTGCAGGGCTTCAATTCGCAGCTCACCATGCTCGACACCCGTGGCGGCGGCGGTAGCGCCGGCGCCGAC
>JACQDO010000346.1 GCA_016201085.1 Hyphomicrobiales bacterium
CGCCGTTTGAGTTCCACTATTTTCAGGTCATCGACCGCGGGATGGGTCAGGCAATCGTTGATTTCATTTTCGAGCGCCTGATGCCGTTTTTCGAGTTCCGCGAGGTGCGATTGCATCGACATGCTTGTATGTCTCCTCAATCTGTGGGTCCTGACGAGTCCAGTCTAACTCAGACTCGGGACGAACGCGACGATACACCCGGTCGCGGGGGTGCGGCAAATGGCACCTGAAAGCCTTTGATTGGCGGCGGTAATTTCAGCCGGCTTGAATGCCCCTGTGGAAAACGCGATAATTAACCTTAGGCTTTGCCGAGAGTGGCAAAGGGCGCAGGCATACCAGCGGTAGCAATGACCGAAGAGGAAGAACGCGCGTTGCGCGAGCAGTTGGCGCGTCTGCAGCAGGAGCACCGCGACCTCGACGCGGCGATCTCGGCTTTGGCTTTGTCGCCCGGCTCCGACCTCATCCAGGTGCAGCGCCTGAAGAAGCGCAAGCTGGTGCTGCGCGACAAGATCCGCCAGATCGAGGATGCGCTGACGCCGGATATCATCGCCTAACCGGTTTGGCCGCGCACTGAATCGTTAATGATGGTGAGCGACGGCACGGCGTGCCGCGCTGCGCGGTAACGTTAAGCGCCGATTGTGCGATGCGCGCGTGCGCCGGCTGCTACCAAGGCGCTACGGCACACATCGGATTTGTGACATGCGCGTCGTGAACATCGTCATTCTGGCGGTCTTGTCCGCCTTCTGGATTTACGGCCTGCTCGATCAATTTCATTCGCTGCACAACGTATTTCTCTATTTGTCGCTGTCGCTTTTGGTGGCCGCCATCGGGCTGTGGCGCTGGCTGCCGCAACGCAAGCTCAAGCCGCTGAAGCGGCGCGAGTGGCGTGATCGGAACGACCGGCGCGATCCGCCACAGTAGATCAGGCGAGCTGCGTTTCCCTGCGTCGGATAGGGCTCTCGCCTCATTCTTGTAAAAACTTGTGCCGCTGCCGGCCTATCCGGTGATGGCGTTGAGCATCAGCATCGCGAAAAATATTCCGGATACCGACAGTCCGATCAATTTTGCGGTTGCACGGTCGCCCATGGCTAATGAACTGAGCCGTGACATGAATGTTCCATGAATAAGGAACAATTTTCGGGCAGGCGATTTCTAGCTTTACCCTGCGAACGACCCCGCCGCGATGAGTGCAGCCCGCGGCGGCGCGGATGATAAGCCGTCAGTTCGACTTGGTGGCGGCGGCGGCCTCCTTCAGGATCGGCGCCCAACGCGGCACGTCGGCGGCCACGGTCTGGCGCAGCGGCTCCGGACCGCGCGTGGCTTTCGGCGGCACCGTGCCGCCGAGCTTGGCGAGCTTCTCCGCGGTCGCCGGCTCGTCGAGCGTCTTGTCGAGCGCGGCGGCGAGCTTGGCCGCGATATCCTTCGGCGTTCCCTTCGGCGCGAACACCGCGCTCCAGACGTTGAGCAGGTAATCGGGCGCGCCGGCTTCCTTGGCGCTCGGCGTGTCCGGCATCGCCGCCAGCCGCTCGTTGGCCGAAACGACGATGCCCTTGACCTTGCCGCCGGTGGCGCTGGGCGCGATGGCGACCGCCTGCTCGCAGAAATAATCGATGTGGCCGCCGACCAGGTCGTTCATCGCGGGCCCGGCGCCGCGATAGATGACCAGCGTCGGCTTGAGGCCGAATATCTTGTTGAACAGCAGGCAGGCCATGTGCGAGGTGCCGCCGATGCCGCCGACGCCCTGCTTGAGGTCGGCGCCCTGTTTTTTCGCCTGCTCGACGAATTCCTTGACGTTGTTGGCCGGGTAATCGTTCTTGATGGCGATCGCCGCCGGCGCGTTGGCCGACATGCCGATCGGCTCGAAGTCCTTGGTCGAGTCGTATTTCAGGTTGGGATAGAACGAGGGCGCGGCGATGATGGCGCCCATGCTGGCGGCGAATATGGTGTAGCCGTCGCCCGCCGCTTCCGACGCGCGCGTGGCGCCGAGCGTGCCGCCGGCGCCGCCGACATTCTCGATGATGACGTTATGGCCGAGGTGGCGGCTCATGCCTTCGGCCATGATGCGCGCCACCGTGTCGCTCGGGCCGCCGGCCGGGAACGGCACGATCATGGTGATATTGCGGGTCGGGTAATTCTGCGCCAACGCCGGTGCGCCGGCGGCGAGCAGCAGCGGGGCCAGCAGCGCCGCCGCGATCTTGCTCCAAGGTGTCATTGCGTCGTCCCCCATGCGTTATCGGTTTTGTTGCGCTCGATTGAGTTCGGCGAGCGTTGCCGATGATGTCATAATTTGGGGATGGTGCGAACCGCCCGGAACCGGAAGCGGCGCGCCGGCAGCGGCCATGGCGCGAAATCGGCTTCGCGCCAACGCCTTAACCCCGCTTCGCCTTCTTGCGCGCATACATGGCCTGGTCGGCCGCCTCCAGGATGGCAGCCGGGTTCGCATCGCCGTCGAGCGGCACGTAGCCGGCGCTGGCGCCGACCGTGAGCCGCGCCGGCCCATACATGACGGCGGTGCCGGCAACGATGATTTCCAGTTCCAACGCCTTGGCGCTGGCCTGCGCCGTCTCCAGATTCCACATCAGCACGGCGAATTCGTCGCCGCCCAGCCGCGCCACCGTGTCGGAAGCGCGCACATGCGACTTGAGCCCCGCCACCACCGCCTTGAGCAGCGCATCGCCGGCGGCGTGGCCGTGCCGGTCGTTGACGATCTTGAAGTCGTCGAGATCGATGAACACCAGCACGGCGGGGGTAGCATAGCGCTTCACATAGGCGAGCGCGCGCTTGAGCTCGCGATCGAAGCCGCGCCGGTTGAGGATGTCGAGCAGCGGATCGATGTCGGCGCGCGCCTCCAGCTCGGCGATCTGCCATTCCGCCTTGATCAATTCCGCCTTGAGCCGCTCGATCTCCGCCAGCAGCAGAGCGGCGGGCGCCGTCGCCGCATGAGCGCCGTCCGGATCGTCGGGCTTGTCCGCGGCCACGCCCGCTCCGTTCAGAGTTGGATGGTATTGACGGTGCGGTTCTCGATCTCGCCGCGCAGTTTGGCATAGAGGCGCGGATTGCGGCCGGAGAGTATCTGCAAGGCGGCCAGCACCGCATTGTCGGGCTCGAGCACGGTCATGACCGGCACCGCGCTCGGCGCCCGTAACGACGACCAGACGTCGTCGGGGAAGTCCTTGGCGCTGGCCGGCACCGTGATGACGGGGATCGTCGACATGGCGGAGAGCACCGGACCGGCGCCGTTCGAGCGGCCGATATTGGCGATCACCACCGAGTCGGGCACCTCCTGTACCATGCGATGGAAGATGGCGGCGCCGTTGACTGGCTCTTTGTGGATGGAGCAGGTCACCACCGTCATCATGTCGGCCAGCTCGCCGAGCGCGTCGGAGAAGGCATCGGTGTTGTCCTTGTCCGAACCGCGCCAGAGAATGATGCGCTGGTGGGGCAGATGGAAACGGCCGGTGATTTCCGCCACGTGCCGGTACTTGGCGGCGACGTCGTCGAGCGCGCCGCCGTCGCGATAGACCTGCTTGTCGATATAGCTGCCGTCCTCGATCACCCGCCAGGAATCGTTGTCGATCACGTCGGCGAGCAGCAGGGTGCCTTTGCTATCGAAGCCGAACTCGACCTTGAGATCGACCAGCCGGCCGCCTTCGAGCTGCCAGGCCTTTTCCAGCACCAGGAAGGCATGGCGCGCAATGCGCCGCATTTCGGGAAAGATCTTCCATTCCTCGTCGCTGCCGAACACCTCCGAGGCCGAGAGCACCAAAAACGGCTCCTGCCCCTGCAACGGCTTGGCCGGGTTGAACAGCCTGATCTGCTTGGCCTCCTCGGCGAACTGCATCAGCGGATCGTCGCAGATCAACGGCTTGCCCTTCCAGTTCTTGTCCTTGGTCTTGAGGTAGAACTCGACCAGCGAGTGCGGGAACAGCTGGCCCTTGGCGAGGTGCGGATTGCGCTTCAAGTAGGAGCCGTGCGCCTCGCGCCGCACCACCACCTCATAGGGCAGCATCTGGCACTTCGGCGCGGTGAAGGAAATCGCGCTGTCCTGCTCGATGAAGGCGACCGGCAGGCCGCAGGCCTTGAGCAGGCGAAAGACATTGGACGTGGTGGCGGTGGCGAGCCGCCCCTTGTCCGGGATGATGTCGTGTTTGGCGCCGTCGCCGGCCGTGATGTCGTCCTTGGCGACGACCGCCGCCAGCTCGGCGCTGCCTTTGATCTGATGGATCTTTTTGGTCTTGCCCTCGGCGACAAGGGCACCCAGCGGATGCTTCGCGGCAATGCTTTCAGAAATTTGACGTTCTGACATAGGAGCGTCCACGGCCTGTTCCCAATTTCTGCGAGACGGGGGAGATAATAGCCCGGCACCATACTATCTAGGGCCGGCCTGAGCCAAATTGCCTTGTGGGCTATTTTCGCTACGGCGCCGGATCGCCACGCGCTAAGATAGTAGTTCCCAAGGGGCCATATGATGGACGCCCGTTTTCCCGATCGCCTGCGCCTGCCGCTCGCGTTCGAGCCGGCCGGGCTCGCCGCCGACATGGCGAATTTCTCGCAAGGCGCGTGGATCGCGCACTTTGTCACGCAGAACTACGACGGCGACTGGAGCGTGATCGCGCTCAGGGGGCCGGCCGGCGCCACCCATCCGGTGCAGATGATCTATTCCGATCCGAGCCGCTCCGATTACGAGGATACCCCCATGCTCGCCGGCTCGCCTTATTTCCGGCAGGTGCTGGCCGCCTTCGCCTGCCCGCTGCAGGCGGTGCGGCTGATGCGGCTCGCCCCCGGCTCGACGATCAAGGAGCATCACGACAACGATCTCTCCTTCGAGCAGGGCATGGTGCGCATCCATATCCCGGTGGTGACCAACACGGAGGTCGACTTCCGGCTCAACGGCACCCGCGTCGCGATGCCGGCGGGCTCATGCTGGTACCTGCGGCTGTCCGACCCGCACAGCGTGGCCAACCGGGGTGTGAGCGAACGCGTGCACCTGGTGATCGATGCGGCGGTCAACGACTGGGTTACCGCCCTGTTCGAGCGGGCGGCGGCGGCTGCCGGAGGCCGGGCGGCGTAAATGCCGTCATTGCGGGCAGCGGGCGCGGACCCTAGGGCCCGGAATCCATAACCCCGGCAAGCGGTTACCGATGAAGACCGCGCCGACCCCGTGCCGCCCGTCATGAGGCCGTCGTGGACTCTTCAAGCCAATTCTGCTAGAGCCGCCCGACTCAAAGGCCCTGCGATTGCAGGGTTTTTGATTAAACCCGTCCGTGCCACAACAAAGGAGCAAGCGTGCAAGTTCTCGTTCGCGACAACAATGTCGACCAAGCCCTCAAGGCGCTCAAGAAGAAAATGCAGCGTGAGGGCATTTTCCGCGAGATGAAGCTTCGCGGCCATTACGAAAAACCGTCGGAAAAGAAGGCGCGGGAAAAGGCGGAAGCGATCCGCCGTGCCCGCAAGCTGGCGCGCAAGAAGATGCAGCGCGAAGGCCTGCTGCCGATGAAGCCGCGCGTCGTTCCCGGCGCCGGCGGTCCCGGTGGCCCGGGCGCACGCGGTGGCGAGCGTGGCGGCCGCGGCGGCGCGCCGCGTTTCTGAGCCGGCGCCTTTTTCGGAACGGGTTTCGATCGCGTTGTAGCGCGGGCATTCAGACGCCCGCGCTATTGCTTTTGGTGGGGTTGAGTCATATCCGATCGCGGATGCGCAACTCATCGTCAACGGCGGAAATCGCTGCACGCAAGATGCTCAACTCGGCACCGCTGCATCGCTTGCGGACAGCTCTCGGCACCACGCTCGCCGCAGTGCTTGCCGGATGGCTGGCGCTGACGCCGGCTGGCGCCGAGACCCTGCTGACCGAGTTCAACGGCCGGTGGATCGGTAGCGGCACCGACCGGGATTCGCCGTTGGACGACGCACAGCCGACGCAATGCCAGACAAACGTGACGGCCGATTTCACCCATATGACCAGCAACATGGAATGCAACGGCAGCGCCGGGCTGCATAAGCGCGTCCACCTGTCGATTGCATTCTCCGGCAACAAGTTCACCGGCAGCACGGAACAGATCAGCGTCGTGCGCGGCAGCGGCGATGCGCCAGAGCGGCACGCCGGCGCGGTGGTGGGCGTGCGCAAGGACGACAGAGCGGAATTCGAGGTCAAATTACCCGGCCTGACGCCGAACGCGCATGTGGTGCTGCAACTGACCTCGCCCACGTCCTTTGCGATGACGATTTCGACGCTCGGTTCAATCTTGACCAAGGTCGATTTTCAACGCCCGGTCGCGCCGGTGCAACCGCAGCCGATTGCGCCGGTGCAACCTCGGACGAATAAGCGCTAGCAGCTCGCGCGCCCTTATTTCCAGCAGAACTTCTCGTCGGCCTCGTTGCGCTTGCGCGTGGCGTAGAACGCGTCGCGGTTCTTGGCGTCGTCGAAATAGGCGCGCTCCTTGGCGAACCGCTCCTTGGCGTTGGCCAGTCCGCGCTTGTGGTTGTCGGCGCGATTGCCAGGCAATGCGGGCGCGCGCTCCATGAACATCACCTCGTAAGGATTGGCTTCGACCCAGGCCACCGCCTTGGCGTGCGCCTCCTGCTGCTTGGCGAGGTCGCAGAAGGCGTAGCCGTTGATGATCGGACCGGCCAGCGTCGAGAAGGAGCGCACCGCCTCGTCCGCTTGCGCCAGCAGCCGCGTCTTGGTGTCCAGCACGTCCGCCATCACGATGAAGCGCTCCTTGGCGACGTAGAACCAAAACACCGCGTCGTCGCGCAGGCCGACATCGTAGAAGCGGATGGCCAGCACCATCAGCGTCATCGGCGTCACTATCTTTGGATTGGCCACGATGAGGTCGCGCGCGGCGAGGATGTCCTCGCGCCGGCTCGAGCCAAGCAACTCGTTGTATTGCTTGCCGACCGCCACCACCGGCTTGCCGTCAGGGGTGCGCGCCGACTCGTAGAAAGGCTGCACATAGATGCCGATGCTGCGCACCGGCTCGGCCGCGAAGGCGCTGCCCGTCAACGTCAGCAGCGCGGCGATGCTAGCCAATCGAACGATCTGCATCGATATCGTCCTCCCATTGGTATCGATCTTAGCCGCTTACGGCAGTCCCGCCAGAAAATCCTTGACCGCCTGCGGCGCGCCGTGGCTGTCGAGATCGGAGTGTTCGCCGGCAGGAAAGCGCACCATGCGCTTGGGTTCGCGCGCCAGCGCGAACAGCTTCTCGCCGAAGCGGATCGGGATGACGCGGTCGCGCTCGCCATGCAGCACCAATAGCGGCGCCGACACGCGCGCGATGCGCAAGTCGGAGCGGAATGGGTCCCGCATGAACCAGCGCACCGGCACGAACGGATAGGCGCTGGCGCCGACATCGGCGGCCGAGGAGAATGGCGCATCCAGCATCACGCCGCCGACTTGGCGCTCGGCGGCAAGCGCCACGGCGACGGCGGTGCCGAGCGATTCGCCCCACAGCACGATGCGCTTTTGCGCATAGCGCGCGGCGGCGAAATCGTAGGCAGCGAGCGCATCGCGGATCAGCCCGTCCTCGCTCGGCTTGCCGCTGGAGCCGCCATAGCCGCGATAGTTGAGCGCCAGCAGGCCGGTGCCGTCGGCGAGCAGCCAGCGAAATCGCTCGGCGCGCAGGTCGAGCGCGCCGGCATTGCCCTGGAAATACAGCACCACCGGCTTTGGTCCGCGCGGCGGCACATGCCAGGCGAGCAGCCGCTCGCCGTCGGCGCTCGTAAGCGTCACCTCCTCGGCCTGCGGCAGGCCGGCAGCGGCCGGCGCGTGGCGCGTCGTGTCGGGGAAATACATCAGCGAGCGCTGGAACAGATACATCAGCGCCAGCACGGCGCCATAGCCGAGCACGCCGACGATCAGCACGGTCTTCAACAATGACATGGCAAAATGCTAGCACAGCCGGCATGCAGGCGAAGGTCACCATCCGCCCGGCAGCACCCGGCGACGACGGCGCCATCTGGGCGATCCTCGAGCCGACGTTTCGTGCCGGCGAGACCTATCCGATCCCGCGCGACATCGGCCGCGCCGAGGCGCTCGCCTATTGGCGCGACCCGGGGCATGCGGTGTTCGTGGCCGAGGCCGAAGGGTGCGCGGTCGGCACCTATTATCTGCGCGCCAATAACCGCGGCGGCGGCGCCCACGTCGCCAATTGCGGCTATATGGTCGCGCCGGCAGCCAGCGGGCGCGGGGTGGCGCGGGCAATGTGCCGGGATTCGCTCGAGCGGGCGCGCCAGCGCGGCTTCCGCGCCATGCAGTTCAATTTTATCGTCGCCAGCAACGAGCGCGCGGTGCACCTGTGGCAATCCTGCGGATTCGGCGTGGTCGGCCGCCTGCCTCAGGCCTTTGCCCACCCCCGGCTCGGCCTGGTCGACGCCTTGGTGATGGTGCGAAGCCTTTAAGATCCGCAGCCGCCCGCTCTGGGGTCGTTAGGGTTATTTACGCAACACTAGTGAAAATTTAGGGTTTTGACGCAACCATTGGTCGGTTCGCGGGTTGCGCCAATGGGGGACCGGACCAGTTGGGAGTACGGTCGCGTCCGCTTGCTCGGGCGCGGGTATTAGATGGACAAACTCAGCGGCTTCCTGGAAAGCGAATTCGAGCGTGCAATGGCAACGCGCGGCGAGGCGCCTGCCGACGAAAACGTCGTGCCGATGGACGAGGCAGTGCGCGCGCAGGCCACAATGCGCGAGCGCGAACGCCGGTTCCGCGAACTGCTCGATGCCCTGCCCGCCGCCATCTACACCACCGACACCGCCGGGCGCATCACCTATTACAACGATGCCGCCGCCGAACTGTGGGGCCAACGGCCGCCGCTCGGTTCCAGCGAATGGTGCGGCTCGTGGAAGCTGTTCTGGCCGGACGGAACGCCGATGCGGCACGACGAGAGCCCGATGGCCGTCGCGCTGAAGGAAAACCGGGCGGTGCGCGGCACGGAGGTGGCGGCCGAACGGCCCGACGGCACGCGGGTGCCGTTCCTGCCCTATCCGACGCCGTTGCACGATGAAGCCGGCAGACTGGTCGGCGCCGTCAACATGCTGGTCGACATTTCCGAGCGCAAGCGCGCCGAGGAGCAGCAGGCGCTGTTGGTGCGCGAACTGCATCATCGCGTCAAGAATACGCTCGCCACCGTGCAGGCGATCATGGGCTCGACCGCGCGCTCGGTCGACAGCATCGAGGATTTCAAGACCGCGCTGATCGGGCGCATCGGTTCGCTGGCCAAGACGCATCGCCTGCTCACCGACGAGGCCGGCGCGGTGTCGTTCGGCAATCTGCTGCATAACGAGCTCGACGCCTTCGACGACGGCAGCGGCGGGCGCGTCTCACTCAAGGGTCCCGAGGTCGCGCTGTCGGCGCAGCTCGCCGTGTCGCTCGGCATGGCGGTGCACGAGCTCACCACCAATGCCGCCAAATACGGCGCGCTCTCGGTCTATGGCGGCAAGGTCGACGTGACCTGGAGCCTCACCATCGAGGCGACGCGGCGCGTGCTGACCATCGACTGGGTGGAGAGCGGCGGGCCGCCGGTGACGCCGCCGACGCGGCAAGGCTTCGGCTCGCGTCTGCTGGATTTCGTGCTGCCGGGGCAGATCCAGGCCAAGTCCAGCATCGATTGGCGGCCGGAGGGCGTGCGCCTGCACTGCCTGGTGCCGCTGCCGGCGGAGACGCCGCCGCTCTGACGGCGAAACCCGCCGCTCGTTAACGCTTTGAAGACCAACATTTCTAACGCTTTAAAGACCACGATTCCTTACAAAACCTTATAGCGAGCATGGCCATTGTGTGCGGCCAACCGATTTTGTTTCCATGTTCGACACGATCATCCTCCTGACCGGTTCGACCGAGCAGCCCGTCTTGGGCGACGTGCTCCTGCGCAGAAATCCGCAGCTGACCATTCGTCCGGTAACGACTTCGGCAGACCTGGACGGCATCAAGCCTTATCAGCTGCGGCGATCGAGGTTGATCGGGTTTGCGACGGCCGTCGTGGTACCGGCGCGGATTCTCAAGACGCTCGGCTATGGGGCGTATAATTTTCATCCGGGCCCGCCGAACTACCCGGGCCGAACCCCCGCACATTTCGCAATCTATGACCGGGCGACGGAATTCGGCGTCACGGCGCACGTCATGATCGAGCGGGTCGACGCCGGGCCGATCGTAGGGAATGAGCAATTCGCCATTCCACCCAATACCGATCTCACGGCGTTGTGCGAACTGTCCTTCAGGCACACGGCGCGTCTGTTCGGACGTCTGTCCAAGGAGCTGGCGACTCGCACTGCGCTATTGCCGGAGCTGCCGATACGCTGGTGCGGACGCAAGAGCACGAAGAATCTTTACGCACGCATGTGCGACATCCCGCTCGACATTGCAAAAGACGAACTCGAGCGCCGCATTGCGGCATTTGGGACAGGTCAATTCGGGATCGATCCAACGGTCACCTTGCACGGGCACCGCTTCGCCTACGTCAAGGATGAGACGCCGATGAGCGTCGACGCGCCGAGCATGGTACCGGAACAGCCGCTGGTCGAAGCGGCGGAATAATCGGGGTCTAGCGGATCGCGAATTTCCAAGCAAAAATGGCCGGGACATGTCCGGCCATTTTGATTTTGTGTCCGCCGCGCAATTTTACGTCGCCTTGACGATGCTCTCGGTCATTTTCTTGGCGTCGCCGAGCAGCATCATGGTGTTGTCGCGGTAGAACAGCGGGTTGTCGATGCCGGCGTAGCCGGAAGCGAGCGAGCGCTTGATGAACATCACGGTGCCGGCCTTCCAGACTTGCAGCACGGGCATGCCGTAGATCGGCGAGGTCTTGTCGTCTTCCGCTGCCGGGTTGGTGACGTCGTTGGCGCCGATCACGAAGGCGATGTCGGCCTGCGGGAACTCCGAGTTGATGTCCTCGAGCTCGAACACCTCGTCGTAGGGCACGTTGGCTTCCGCCAGCAGCACGTTCATGTGGCCCGGCATGCGGCCGGCCACCGGATGGATGGCGTATTTGACCTCGACGCCTTCCTTCTTGAGACGGTCGGCCATTTCCCGAAGCGCGTGCTGCGCCTGCGCCACCGCCATGCCGTAGCCCGGCACGATGATCACCTTCTGCGCGTTCTTCATGATGTAGGCGGCGTCTTCCGCCGAGCCGAGCTTGACCGGACGCTGCTCCTTGCCCGCCGCCGGTCCCGCCACCTCGCCGCCGAAGCCGCCCAGGATGACCGAGATGAACGAGCGGTTCATGCCCTTGCACATGATGTAGGACAGGATCGCGCCCGACGAGCCGACCAGTGCGCCGGTGATGATCAGCGCCGAGTTGCCGAGCGTGAAGCCGATGCCGGCCGCCGCCCACCCCGAATAGGAGTTGAGCATCGAGATCACCACCGGCATGTCGGCGCCGCCGATCGGGATGATGATCAAGACGCCGAACAGGAACGAGATGCCGGCGATCAGCCAGAAGTCGAGCTGCGACTGCGAGCCGTAGAAGTGGTAGATGAAGAAGATCAGCGCTGCGAACAGCGCGATGTTCACCGCATGGCGCCCCGGCAGCATGATCGGCGCGCCGCTCATGCGGCCGGACAGCTTCAGGAAGGCGATCACCGAGCCGGTGAAGGTCACCGCGCCAATGGCGGCGCCGATCGACATCTCGATCAGGCTGGCGCCATGGATATGCCCGTGCGTGCCGATGTCGAAGGCCGCCGGCGCGTAATAGGCGCCCGCCGCCACCAGCACCGCCGCCATGCCGACCAGCGAGTGGAAGGCCGCCACCAGTTCCGGCATTGCCGTCATCGGCACCCGCCGCGCGATCACGGCGCCGATGCCGCCACCGACCGCGATGCCGCCCAGCACCAGCGCCCAGGATAGCGCCCCGGATGGCGGATGCGAGCCGAGCGTGGTCAAGACGGCAATGGTCATGCCGATCATGCCGAGCAAATTGCCGCGCCGCGAGGTGTCGGGCGAGGACAGTCCGCGCAGCGCCTGGATGAACAGGACGCCGGCGACCAGATAAAGCAGCGCAACGATATTGGCATTCATGACATGATCTCACAGCACGTGGCGCGAGATTGCCGGGTCTTCATGCGCGAAGACGACGCTTCGCGCCTTTCGCCCGGCAATGACGCCGACATTGTTTGAAGAAGATTCATCGCCGGCGTCACTTCTTTTTCTTCTGGTACATCGCCAGCATGCGCTGGGTGACCAAAAAGCCGCCGAAGATGTTGACCGAAGCAAATACCAGCGCCACGAACCCGAGCGCGCGCGCCCAGAACGGGCCGCTGTCGTCGGAGGCTAAGGCCACTCCCACCGCCAGCAGCGCGCCCACCACGATCACCGAGGAGATCGCGTTGGTCACCGACATCAGCGGCGTGTGCAAGGCCGGCGTCACCGACCACACCACGTAGTAGCCGACGAACACCGCCAGCACGAAAATCGATAGCCGGAACACAAACGGGTCCACGGCGGTGACAAGATGATCCATGGGATTAAGCCTTCAATTCTTTGCGCATGATCTGATCCGAAAACCGGTAGCCACTTTTCGGGATCATGCGCGTGGCATGAAGTTCGGGTGAACGACGGCGCCGTCGCGCGTCAGCAGCGTGCCCTTGACGATCTCGTCGTCCCAGTTGACGGCGAGCTTCTTTTCTTTCTTGTCGATCATGGTCTCGATGAAGGTCAAAAGGTTCTTGGCGTAGAGTGCCGACGCCGAGGCCGCCAGCCGGCCCGCCACGTTCAAGTAGCCCACGATCTTGACCTCGCCGACGCGTGCCACCTCGCCCGCCTTGGCGCCCTCGACGTTGCCGCCGCGCTCGACCGCCAGATCGACGATCACCGAGCCCGCCCGCATCGAGGCCACCATCTCCTTGCTGATCAGCTTCGGGGCAGGCCGTCCCGGGATCAGCGCCGTGGTGATGACAATGTCCTGCTTCTTGACGTGCTCGGCCACCAAGGCCGCCTGCTTGGCCTGATATTCCTTCGACATCTCCTTGGCGTAGCCGCCCGCCGTCTGCGCGTTCTTGAACTCCTCGTCCTCCACCGCCAGGAACTTGGCGCCCAGGCTCTCCACCTGCTCCTTGGTGGCCGGCCGCACGTCGGTCGCCGTCACGATGGCGCCCAGGCGCCGCGCCGTGGCGATCGCCTGCAAGCCCGCGACGCCCACCCCCATCACGAACACCTTGGCCGCCGGCACCGTGCCCGCCGCCGTCATCATCATCGGCAAGGCCCGCCCGTATTCCTCGGCGCCCTCGATCACCGCCCGATAACCCGCCAGGTTCGCCTGGCTCGACAGCACGTCCATCGACTGCGCGCGCGTGATGCGCGGCATCAGTTCCATGGCAAAAGCATTGAGCCCGGCCGCCGCCATCTGCTTGAGCGCGGCCTCGTTGCCATACGGATCCATGATGGCGATAACCAGCGCGCCCTTCTTGTAGGAGGCGAACTCCTTGGCCTCCGGCCGGCGCACCTTGAGCACCAGGTCGGCGTCCTTGCCGACATTATCCCCGACCGTGGCCCCGGCGGCCTCGTAGTCGGCGTCCGATATCCCCGACGCCACCCCCGCCCCGCGCGCCACAACAACCTCGGCGCCCAGACCCTTGAACTTCTTCACCGTCTCAGGTGTCGCCGCTACTCGCGGTTCGCCAGGATCGGATTCCACCAAGCCGACGATGGCGAGGATGAAGATCGGCACCGCCGTGAACCAGTGACCCATCACGCCGCCGACGGCCAAGCCGAACATCAGGTTGATCACAAAGAGGATGCCAACGACGGTGAAATGCACGAACTGCTCGTAACCGCTCTCATGCGCCGGATAATCGTTTCCGGGCGCGGTGGCGTATTCGACGGTGCCGTGGTCGGCCATGAGATGTCTCCAGGGATCGCAAGGGTGGGAGGCAGTCAGGTAGCGCAAATGAGTGCCTAGAGCAACGGTTGCGGTCCACAGAGGGGTGAGAAGTCCGGTGCGAAACAGGCGCTCCACATATCATTCCGCGCCGGCCTGATTTTGATACGGATCAAGTCAGGAGGTGCTTGTTGGGTATGGCGCTGTTTTTAGCGGGCGCATGATCTAATCCGAAAACCGGATCCCCTCCACGGATCAAGTCCGACGACAAGCATGCGTTACGATTTAAGTCCGGCCTCGCTCAGCACCGCGGCTTGCCGGGCGGCGACGCGTTCGACCGAGAAATTCGCGATCGCCTCATTGAACAATTGATAAAAATTAAGCTCTGCAGCCAAATGCAGGAACACCGCGCCCAGCCCAATGGCGGCGCGGTCCATGAACACGAATTCGCGCGGCACCAAGACCGGGCCCTTCTCCTTCAACAGCCGGTGCACCTGGAAGGCTTCCTTGCGGCCATAGTCCGACGGCTTCACGCCGTCGGCGATGGTGCGCACGCGCCGGTCGAGCAGCGGGCCATAGATGAAACGGGCCCAGATATTGAGCGCCTCGATCAGATCGCGGTTGAGCCGCTTGAAGCCCCAGGTCTCGTAGGCGTGCACCACCAGCTCGTCGTCGCCGTGCAGGAAACCGCGATAGAGATCGACCACGCCGCCGACGAAACTGGGCGGGAAGATGCGGATGCAACCGTAGTCGAGCAGATTGATACCGGCGGGCTTGTTCTTGCCGTCGTCGAAGATGCTGTAATTGCCGAGATGGGGGTCGCCGTGGATGACGCCGAAGCGGCTGAACGGCAGCCACCAGGCGGTGAACATGGCGGTGGCAATGCGGTTGCGATGTTCGAGCGTATCGTCCTTGTGCGCCAGCAGTTTGCGGCCTTCGAGCCAATCCATGCTGAGCAGCCGGCCGGTCGACAGTTCCGGCCAGACCTTCGGCACGCGGATCGAGTCGATATCCTTGAGCATGACGCTGTAGAGCGCGATGTGTTTGGCCTCGCGGATATAGTCGAGCTCCTCGCGCAGGCGCGCGGCGATCTCCACGGCAATCTCGGCGGTGTCGAGCGCCGGGTCGAACCGCTTGCGGATGGCGAACAGCAATTGCAATTGGCTCAAGTCCGCTTCCACCGCCGACTGCATGTCGGGATATTGCAGTTTGCAGGCCAGCGCCGAACCGTCGCGCACACTGGCGCGATGCACTTGGCCGAGGGAAGCGGCCGCCGCCGGATGATGCTCGAACTCGGCGAACTTGCCCTGCCAATCGGGACCGAGCTCGGCGCTCATGCGCCGCTTGACGAAGGCCCAGCCCATCGGCGGCGCCTGGCTCTGCAACTTGATCAGCTCGTTGGCGTATTCCGCCGGCAGCGCGTCGGGAATGGTGGCGAGCAGCTGTGCCACCTTCATGATCGGGCCTTTCAGTCCGCCGAGCGCGGCGGCGAGCCCAAGGGCATTGGCGGCGCGATCCTGCGGCTTGCCGAGCAATTTGGCGCCCGCCATGCGCGCGGCCACGCCGCCGACGCCGGTGCCGACTTTGGCGTAGCGCTTGGCGCGGGCGGTGAAGCGGTTTTTCTCGCGGTCGGTCATGAAAGGTGCGTGCCGTACAGTTAGTCGCTTCAGGGCTGAATGCTAGGAGCCTGAAGCGATTTGATGTGATCGGCGGTCCAGCGTGCGAGGCCGCTCTCAGTGATCTCGCCTGCAGCGAGGCTCAGAATGACTGCGGCAACTTCTTCCTGCCGGGCGTCGAGATCGAACTTGTTCAAGCCGAGAAAGACGATCATGGATGCGAGTGCAGTGCGTTTGTTTCCATCGATGAATGCATGATTGCGGGCAATGCCGAAGGCATACGCGGCTGCGAGCGCGGCTATATCGCTTTCGCCATATCCGAATTTGTTGATCGGTCGCGCCAGCGCCGATTCCAGGAGCCCGATATCACGGATACCGTCGGGGCCGCCGAAAAGCGCTAATTGTTCGGCGTGAAAATCAAGCACAATGTTGACTTCGAGCCAGCGTGGCTCCGTCACTTCGCGAGCGCCTTATAAGCGTCGGCATATCGACGAAACGAGCGGCGTGCGATTTCCATCGCCTCGGCATGCTTCGGGTCGTAAGGGCTCAGCTTAATGCCACGCTCGGTCTGCTCGACGATGTGAAACTTGTCGCCTTCCTTGAGCTTCAAGCGCGCGAGCAGTTCCTTCGGCAAGATGAGGCCGAGCGAATTGCCGATCTTCTTGATCTGCAGAAGATAGCCCTCGATTTCCAGACTGCGCGGCGTCTCGTTCATGCCCAATCTCCACGTTATACAAATGTATAACCTACGTAATACACTTGTACAACATAACTATTATCCCATTGAATTCATAACTATTTTTTTTTCGTCCCATCCAGCGCCTCCAGCTCGTCGATCAAATTGGCGATCACGCTCAGGCCGCCGTCCCAGAACTTGGCATCGCGGGCATCGAGGCCGAACGGCGCCAAAAGCTCGGCATGATGCTTGGTGCCGCCGGCCGAAAGCATCGCCAGATAGCGCTCGGCAAAGCCGGACGCGGATTTCTCGTAGACCGCATAGAGCGAGTTCACCAGGCAATCGCCGAAGGCATAAGCGTAGACGTAGAACGGCGAATGGATGAAGTGCGGGATGTAGCACCAGAACGTCTCGTAGCCTTTCTTCAATTCGATCGCGGGACCCAGGCTCTCGCTCTGCACCGACATCCACAATTCGCAGATTTTGTCGGCGGTGAGTTCGCCGTTGCGCCGCTCCAGATGCACCTTGCGCTCAAACGAGTAGAACGCGATCTGCCGCACCACGGTATTGATCATGTCCTCGACCTTGGCGGCGAGCATGGCCTTGCGCTGCTTCTTGTCGGTGATGGCGGCGAGCAGCTTCTTGAAGGTGAGCATCTCGCCGAACACGGAAGCGGTCTCGGCCAGCGTCAGCGGCGTCGGCGCCATCAGCGGACCGTTCGGCGCCGCCAGCACCTGATGCACGCCGTGGCCGAGTTCGTGCGCCAGCGTCATCACGTCGCGCGGCTTGCCCTGGTAGTTGAGCAGCACATAAGGATGCGCCGACGGCACCGTCGGATGCGCGAAGGCGCCCGGCTGCTTGCCCGGCCGCACCGGCGCATCGATCCAGTTCTTCTGGAAGAAGCGGTCGGCCACTTCCGCCATCTTGGGCGAAAAGGCGCCATAGGCGGTGAGCACGGTCGCGCGCGCGTCGGTCCAGGGGATGGTGCGCTGCGCCACCTTGGGCAGCGGCGCGTTGCGGTCCCAATGCGGCAGCGTCTTCTTGCCGAACCAGCTCGCTTTCAATGCATAGTAGCGGTGCGACAGCTTCGGATAGGCGGCGCGCACCGCCGACACCAGCGCTTCCACCACTTCGCCCTCGATGCGATTGCCCAGATGCCGCGCGTCCGCTACGTCCTTGAAGCCGCGCCAGCGGTCGGAAATTTCCTTGTCCTTGGCGAGCGTGTTGGTGATCAGCGTGAACGGCCGCAAATTCTGCTTGAAGGTCTTCGCCAGCGCCTGTGCCGCCGCCTGGCGCTTCTTGCCGTCGACGTCCTGCAGCAGATTGAGCGCCGGCTCGATGGTGAGCGCCTTGCCGCCGATCTTGAAGCGCAAGCCGGCGACGGTTTCGTCATATTGCCGGTTCCAGGCCGAATAGCCGGTGACCGACTTCTCGTGGAACAGCTGCTCGACCCGGTCCTCGAGCTGATAGGGCTTCTCCTTGCGCACGTCCTCGATCCACGGCCGGTAATGGCCGAGCGCGGGATCGCGCATGGCGACCTCGATCAGCGCGTCGTCGATGCGGTTGAGTTCGAGCGTAAAGAACAACAGGTGCACCCAGGACGCGGTGATGCGTTCCTGCACGTCGCCGTAGAACTTGGCGCGCAGCGGATCGGTGGTGTTGCCGGCATAGACCAGCGAGGCATAGGAGCTCAGCCGGCCCAGTTTATCCTCCAGCGCCTCGTAACGCTTGACCGCCGCGGCGAGCGCCGCGCCCGCCCCCTCGCCGGTGGCCAGCGCCTGCAGACGGCCCTTGAAGGCCTGCTCGAAGGCCACGCATTGATTATCGGAATTCTCCAGGTCCCACTTAATCTCCGGACTATCGAGGCCGGAATAGAGGTCCGTCAGATCCCATTCCGGCAGCGTGCCGAGTTTGGGCGTTTTGTTGGTTTTCTTATGGGTCGGGCTTTTGGCCATAATGGGAAAAATTCGCTTGTGCGGGAGGGACGACAGAAGGTCAACGCATCATCTAGGGTAGCGGCCGTGGCGATGCGATGGCTATGGGAAAAGTGTTCAATGGGTCTCGCATTGCGCAGATTCAGTTCGATGCGATCGCCTGGAAATGGCTATTTGTTGTGCAGCGTAGCCCTTAACGGTAACTTGATACTAGAACACTTGCGAGGCCGCGCGTGGATCAGGGTTCTTATTTTAAGTCGAAAATCGAATCATTTCGATCGATTCTAGTAAGCGCCGGCCACGCCATGAAGCCGCCGATGCAACCTGGCGCGCCGGCCAATGTTCTCGACCGCCTGGTGCTGTTCGATTGGGGAAAAGGCCTGGTCGTCATCACGGCGGCAATGATCGTTTCGTTTCTGCTGTGCGGGTTCTGGTATCCCTATTGGCGCATCGCCGATATGGATTTCTGGATCGTCTATAATGGCTTCTTGCTCAACGACGGCCTGCCGCAGGAATATTTCGATCATCCCGGCTATCTGAACATCGTCTTGCTGAGCGGCTGGCTGCGGCTGCTGCATGCCGCAGGCGTTCTCGACGTCATTTCGTTGTCGGCCATTCCTCCGGTCAGCGATGCCGTCAATTTTGCCAAAGCATGGACCTATGCCACCCAGGCGGGACGCGTGCTCTCCCTCGCCCTGGCGATCGCTTTCGTCATCGCCTTCGCATATCTGCTGCGCCGCCTGGTGCGCGACTGGCGCATCGCGACGCTCGGTGTATTTCTGCTGGCCTTCTCCGGCGGTCTCGAAATGGAAATGCGCATCATCCGCACGGAGTTGATCGCCGGTGGCTTGATCGCGCTCGCGTTTCTCATCGTGATCGTCGCCGCCCGCAGCGAACGTTCGCCCTGGCGTCCGATACTCATCGGCGTGGCCAGCCTGCTTGCCATGCTCGCCATGCTGAACAAGGTGCAGGTCATCTTTCTGATCTGTGCCTTGCCGTTGGTGGCCTTGCCATTCGGATCGCGCCCGGATCGTCCATCCGGTTTTTGGAACGGCTGGCGGGGCTGGCTGGCGGCGGCCTTGCTGTGCCTGCTCGCCGTGCTCGCGGCCATGCCGGCCACGGCACTGATCAAGGAGGGGTGGGATCCGACTATCGCTGCCAGCTTCGGCCTGCGGCCGCTGATCGGCGGCCGGTTCGGTGTCTATCAATTCGCGATCGGTGGCTGGATCGTGTTGGGCATGCTCGCCTACGCGTTCCTCTGGCGCGTTGCCGTTGCCGAATTGTTGGCGACAGTGGCCGCGACGGTCTACGGGGCGGCGCTCGGCCTGCTCGTGCTGTATGTACAACATAATCCGCACGACGTTGCCGTCGTGATGAACCCGCTGGAGCAGATGTATGTCTTTGCCGTGGGTTCCACACCCGAGCTCGCGCAGGGCAATGGGCTGCTCAGCGGCCAGCACATACAATTAGTTCTCTCGTATATCGTCGACCTCGCGGCGCGGCGCACTTTTGTGCTGCACTCGTCGCCGCGGCCGACCATCTTTCTCGAATGGTTCGTGATCGCCGCCACGATTTTCGCCTGGCGCAGGGGCGAGCGTAAGCTGGTGCTTCAGGCCGGCGCCTTGATGCTCACCGTCTGGGGCGTCGACCTGATCGGAATGGCGCGCGACTTGAAGCTTGAATATTTCATTCTCACCGACCCGCTGGTCGTCATCGCCGCGGCGCTGCTCATGATGAAGCTGGTGCAATTGCACACCCACGCGTGGGCTTATCCCGTCGGGGCCGCGCTGATCGTCGCTCATGTCGCGGTCAGCCAGGCGGAGCCGGTCAAGCACGTGTTCAAGAAGGAAGGCCCGGAGGTGTACTGCGGGCTTTACCACCACGCCAAACGGGTCGAGCAATTCAGCTTCTGCCGAAAATCCTGAACTGGCCGCACGGGCCGATGGCGATCCCAATGCTGCCGCAGCCGCTTTATTTTTCCGGACGTGACGTGTCCGAATATCGAAGTTAACACGCAATTAAGGCTCCTGGCTCACATTGCTCCAAATCGGCACAGTCGCCGAGCTGGAGTTTCCATGTCGCAAGTCGTGCTTATCGTCGATGACGACCCGGTGCAGCGCCGGCTGCTGCAGGCCATGGTCGAGCGTTTCGGCTATCGGCCGCTCACGGCCGAGGGCGGCGACGCGGCGGTCGGCCTGCTGACCGGACCGGGGCCCGCACCCATCGACTGCGTCGTGCTCGACCTGGTGATGCCCGACCTCGACGGCCTCGGCGTGCTGGCGCGCATGCGCGAGGCAGGCCTCGACATTCCCGTCATCGTGCAGACCGCGCATGGCGGCATCGACACGGTGGTGTCGGTCATGCGCGCGGGCGCCACCGATTTCGTGGTCAAGCCGGCGGCGCCCGAGCGCTTGCAGGTGTCGCTGCGCAACGCGCTCGCCACCAAGGCGCTGGCCGGCGAATTGCGGCGGCTCAAGCGCAGCCGCGACGACACGCTGACCGTCGCCGACGTGATCACCCGCTCGCCCGTCATGCAGCCGCTGCTGCGCGCGCTGGACAAGGCGGCCACCTCCGCCATTCCGGTGCTGGTCGAGGGCGAATCCGGCACCGGCAAGGAACTGATCGCGCGCGCCATCCATGGTTCGGGCGCGCGCCGTGCCAAGCCGTTCGTCGCGGTCAATTGCGGCGCCATGCCGGAGAATCTGGTCGAGTCGATTTTTTTCGGACACGAGAAGGGCGCCTTCACCGGCGCCACCGACAAGCACACCGGCAAATTCATCGAGGCCGACGGCGGCACGCTGTTCCTCGACGAGGTCGGCGAACTGCCGCAAGCCGCGCAGGTCAAGCTGCTGCGCGCGTTGCAGGAGGGCGAGGTCGAGCCGGTCGGCGGGCGCAAAGCGGTGAAAGTGGACGTGCGCATCGTCTCCGCCACCCACCGCGATCTGATCGCCGACGTGAAGGCCGGACGCTTCCGCGAGGACCTGTTCTATCGCCTGCACGTGTTCCCGGTTTCGCTGCCGCCATTGCGCAAACGGCCGGAAGACATCCCCGTGCTCGCCCGTCATTTCCTCGCCCGCATCGCGGCCGAGGAAGGCAAGCGCGTGCGCGGTATCGGCGCCGAAGCGCAGGCGCTGCTCACCGCCTTCCGCTGGCCGGGCAATGTACGCCAGCTCGAGAACGCGATCTTCCGCGCGGTGGTGCTGGCCGACGGCGAGGAGATCGGCGTCGACGAATTCCCGCAAATTTCCAGTCAGGTGGCTGCCGACGCCATTGCCGCACCGCCGCTCGCCGAGCCCTGGATCGAGCCGTCGCCGGCCATGGTCGGCTGCTGGCCGGACGAACACGCGGGCGGCAACGCGCGCAATGCGGCGGCGTTAACCACAGCTTCGCCGTCGCTGCCGCTGACCGACGTGCACGGCCACGTGCGGCCGCTTGAGGCTATCGAAACCGAAGTCATCCGTTTTGCCATCGCGCATTACGATGAGCAGATGTCGGAAGTCGCGCGCCGGCTGAAAATCGGGCGATCGACGCTCTATCGCAAGCTGGAAGGGCTCGGCATCGACAACACCGGCGCAAAGGTAAACGAGCCCGCCAGCGCTGGTTAACATTTAAAATTTTAACGATTCGCCGCGTTAGCTTTGATTGAAAGTTGACGCGGAAGGCGTGCGAAATTCGTTCAGTCCGCCACAGATTCCACAGCATAATGGCGTGGTCGTAGCGTTCGTGCGGCGCTGGGCATCCGTTTGCTTAAAGCGTTGCGTACGATTTGCTGCGTCGTGGTGATGTTGCGTTCGGAGTGAGTGCGATGCGTAACCGTCAATTCGTTCCCCTGCTGGCTAGCACCATGCTGGCGGCGATGGCTGTCGTGCCGACTTTCGTGATCGCCGCGCCCGACCGTATCGAAACGGCGCGCCCGCTGCCGCCTGCGCTCAACAACCAGACGCCGCACCCGCGCGAAACGGCGCCGGTGCCGCCGCCGGTCGACTACGCACCGCCGGCGGTAATCGCGCCGCAGCCACGGGCGCAGGCACCCGCCGCGCCGCAACAGCCCGACAGCGGCAGCAATGCCCCCGTCACAGGCACGCCCGATAAGATCGTCGTCTCCGGCGACAGCCAGCTCGTCGGCAAATTGCGCGAGATCGTCACCGGCAAGCAGCTGGAGAAACGCGTTGCCGGCGCGCCCGAGCGCAAGGCCATCGAAGCGTTCTACGCCGCGCGCAATTACGCGCCGCTGTGGACGCAAGACGAAAAACTGACGCCGAGCGCGCAATCGGCGATCGCGCGGCTGAAGAACGCGGAGGCCGACGGGCTCGACGCGGCCGACTACCCGGTGCCGGATTTCGCCGGCCTCAGCGGCGCCGACGCGCTCGCCGACGGCGACATCAAGCTCACCAGTGCGCTGCTCACCTTTGCCCGCCATCTGGCGACCGGCCGCATCGCGCCGGCGCGCGTCGTGGCGGAAGTCGACTACGGCAACCACACACCGGAGCCGGCCGACATTCTCAAGAAGCTCGCCGAGGCGAGCGATGCCGGCACAGCGATCGAGCGCTTCAATCCGCCGCACAAAGAATTCCGCGTCTTGAAGGAAAAACTCGCCGAGCTGCGCCGCGCTCCCGTGCAGCCCGACAACCGCATTGCCGACGGCCCCGTCATCAAGCCGGGCGCCAAGGATGCGCGCGTGCCGGCGTTGCGCGAGAAGCTCGGCCTTGCCGGCAAGCCGGACGATCTCAGCTACGACAAGGCGTTGCTCATCGCCGTCAAGAAGGTGCAGGACCGCATCGAGGTCAAGCCGACCGGCTTGATCGATGGCAAGACGCTCGCCGCCATCAACGGCCCCAGGCCGGGCCAGCAGATCGAGCGCGTCGCCGCCAATATGGAGCGCTGGCGCTGGCTGCCGCGCGAGCTCGGCCGTACTTATGTGATGGTCAATATCCCCGACTTCACCCTCAAGGTGGTGCGCGAACAAAATCCGGTCTGGCGCACCAAGATCGTCGCCGGCAAGCCGCAGACACCGACGCCGCTGACCAGCGCGCCGATGGACCACATCATCGTCAATCCGTCCTGGTACGTGCCGCAGTCGATCATCCAGAACGAACTGCTGCCGGCCTATGCGAGCGACCCGCAAATCTTCGACCGCATGGGTCTCGAGGTGAAGCGCGGGACCGACGGCAATATCAACGTGGTGCAGCCGCCCGGCGCCGCCAACGCGCTCGGCCGCATCAAGTTCGCGTTCCCCAACAAGTTCCAGGTTTATCTGCACGACACGCCGGAGAAGCGGCTGTTCGGCCACGAGCGGCGCGCCTTCAGCCACGGCTGCATGCGGGTGCTGGACCCGACCAAATTCGGCGAGGTCATGCTGGGGCTGACCATGAACGGTCAGACCCCGAACGCGCAGCAGATCAACGCCATGTTCGACCGGGACGAGCGCACCTTCCAGCTGGTCAACAAGCCGATGGTGCACCTGACCTATCAGACCGCCTTTGTTGACGACGGCCGGCTGGAGCTGCGCGACGACGTCTACGGTCTCGATGCGCGCATGCATGCCATCCTGCACGGCGCCGAACGCCGCATCGCCGACGTCGCGCCGCCGCAGGACGCCAAGCAGGGCAGCAAGCGCGAACTGGCGACCGCCAGGTCCAACCAGGAAATGCTGCGCCGGGTCGAGCAGCGCGGGTCCTTCAATCCGTTCTCGATCTTCAACGAAATCATCCACTAGCGCCGGGGCAGTAGCCGGATACGGCAAAGGCCCGCGGCACAGGCAAGTAAGCGGCACCTCGCACGAACGGTTATGAGCGATAAATTGAATTTTGGTGCACGAGTTCCATGGCTGGCAAGTTCCATGGCAGGCATTTGGACTTGGCCGCAGAGCCGCCAATTGCCCGGCCATTTTCCGCCACGATCACCCGTTAGTTCCGACCGGTACAGGGTACTTTCTCCGCTAAGGGCTCGTTAACCGTTACCGACAACACTGTGTGGTCGTCGTCACGGCGACTATTTGGGGGGCGTAGCGACGACTGTGGGGCGGGGATCTTCACGCAATCATGTGGTGCCAGGCAAAGCCGCAGGTCGGCTTTCCGACGGCGTTGCGATTCTGCTGCGCACCGGTGCCCGGCTGAGCGTGGCCAGCCTGTTCCTGCTCGGCGCCAATAACGCGCTGCAGACGGCGATCGCCGAAGGCGACACCCGCACCATCTCCTTCCATCACCTGCACACCGGCGAAGACCTCACCATCACCTACAAGCGCAACGGCCGTTACGACGACGACGCGCTGAAGAAGATCGACTGGTTCATGCGCGACTGGCGGCGCGAACAATCCGTCCGCATGGATCCGCATCTGATCGATCTGTTATGGGAGACCAATCGCGAGGTCGGCGGCAGCGAGGCGATCCAGGTGGTGTGCGGCTATCGCTCGCCGGCGACCAACTCCATGCTGCGCGCGCGTTCGACCGGCGTCGCGCAATTCAGCCAGCACACGCAAGGCCAGGCGATGGATTTCTACATCCCCGGCGTGCCGCTGGAGAAAGTCCGCGTCGTCGGCCTGCGCCTGCAGCGCGGCGGCGTCGGTTTCTATCCGACCTCGGGTTCGCCGTTCGTGCATCTGGACACCGGCACCATCCGCCACTGGCCGCGCATGACGCACGATCAACTGGCCAAGGTGTTCCCCGACGGCCGCACCGTGCATGTGCCGTCCGACGGCCGGCCGCTATCCGGCTATGCGCTGGCACTGGCGGAGGTCGAGCACCGCGGCGCCGAACCATCCGCGACTTCGCTGGAAGCGGCGCGCGACGCGGGCGTGATCACCGCCAGCATCGAACAAGAATCGGCAAAGCCCAAACGTAACCTGCTCGCCAGAATCTTCGGTACGGCCAAGGACGAGGACGAACTCAGCGCGGAGCCGGCAGTCGCTCCCAAGCGCGTGCATCCACCGACCCGGGTTGCCAGCCTCACACCTCCCACCGTGCGCATCGCGGTCGAACGCATCGTGCCGCTGCCGGCGGCGCGGCCGAAAGCGGTCGCGGTGGCGGCGGCCAAGCCCAAGCCGGCCGCGCGGAAATTCGTGACGGCGTCGGTGTCATTGCCGGAGAGCCTGTTCGACACGCGCGGCTACTGGCGCGGCGCGGTCGAGATCGGCGCTTTGCCACCGCCGGCCGCCGCCTCGCCGTTTGAGACCGCCGGCATCGATTCAACAGCCACCGGCAGCACCGGCAACGTTGCGCTTGGCTATGCCGCGGAATCCGAGACGCAGGCCCCGGTACGCGCCCGCCCAATGGGTTCCAGCATGCCGCGGCTACCGGCGACCGCCGCGCTGATGCCGGTCTCGTCCAACGCCACCCTCATTGCCAAGCCGCCGCTGACGGCGGCGATGTCGCAGATTTCCGGCACACCGGTCGATCCCTGGCTGCGCGCCGCCGTGTTGACGCCGAGCGTGAGCGATTTCATGAACACGACGCAGCTCGGACCGGTTGACCAGCGGCCGCTCAATGAGCTGCTGCACAAGCCTTCACAATCGCTGGTGATGACGTTCTCGGCCGAACCGCATCTCGGCATGTTGGCCGACCGCTTCAGCGGCCAGGCGGTGGTGTTCCTGGCCACCGCGACGTTCACGCCGCAGACCACGGCGGCGGTCACGTTCAATGGCGCGATTGCGTCGCTGCGCTAAGAAAATCCAAACGTCGGCAATTTAGATCAGGACGCGCGGCATTCGCGCTTCCCCTCTCCCCTTGCGGGAGAGGGGAAGAGCGCGCGCTGCGTCGTCTAACAAACTATTTACTGTAACATCCCCAGTGCGTGCAGGTAGGTTTCGAGAATCTCCTCCTGTTCGCGGCGCTCGTCGGTATCCATCTTGCGCATGCGCACGATGGTACGCAGCGCCTTGGCGTCGAAGCCGTTGCCCTTGGCCTCGGCATAGACGTCGCGGATGTCGTCGGAGGTGGCTTTCTTTTCTTCCTCGAGCTTCTCGATACGCTCGATGATCGCCTTGAGCTGATCCTTGGCGAAGCGGTGGGCGGTTTGTTCTTTTTCAGCCGCTGCGGTGGCAGGCATCGACACGTCTCCTGAATGAACGAAAGCTTTTCGCCGTCCGTTTTAGGAGAATTTCACCACCGCGGCGCGGCCTGCGACAGGAAGCCCCCGACATTCACACCTGTGTATAATGTCTAGTGCTTAGGGCTGGACTTTTCGAACGCCGCCTTCTGCTCGCCCGAGGCCTCTTTCTGGTACTTTTTGCGCCAGTCCTCGTAGGGCTCGCCGTAGACGATCTGGCGGCTCTCGTCCTTGCTCATGGCGATGCCTTTGGCGTCGGCGGCATCCTTCATCCAGTTCGACAGGCAATTGCGGCAGAAGCCGGCGAGATTCATCATGTCGATGTTCTGCACGTCGGTACGCTGGCGCAGGTGCTCGACCAGGCGGCGGTAGACGGCGGCTTCCAGCTCGATACGGGTTTTGTCGTCCATATGCGATTTCCTGCCTTTCCTGACTGCAAGATAAGCGCGCGCAAGCGTCAGTTCCATAGGCAATAAAATGCCCGCCGCGCTCCTTGTCCGGAACGCGGCGGGCTATGCTTCGCGCCTGGCTCAGGCGAGCGCCTTCTTCACCCGCTCCGCGGTCATCGGCAGATGGCGCAGCCGCTTGCCGGTGAGCTGGAACACGGCGTTGGCAATCGCCGGCGCCACCGCCATCACGCCGATCTCGCCCATGCCGGTCGGCGGATTATTAGTGGTCACGATCTTGGTGTGGATCTCCGGCACCTCGCTCATGCGCATGACCGGATAGCTGTCGAAGTTGGTGGCCTGGACGGCGCCGTCCTTGACCGCGAATTCCTCGATCAACGCGGCGCTCAAGCCATAGACTATCGAGCTTTCGAGCTGGGCATGCACGTTGTCGGGCTGGATCACCACGCCCGGATCGACCGCCATCCAGAAGTTATGGACCTTGATCTTGCCGGTCTTGGCGTCGAGCGAGATTTCGGCCACGCCGGCCGAGAACGTGTCGTGATAGTCGGAGAACGCGATGCCCATGCCATGGCCCGGCCGCTTCTTCTTGAAGTTGGACATCTCGGCCGCCGCCTTGAGCACCGCGTTGGCGCGCGGCTGGCCCTTGGTCAGTTCGAGCCGCAGCGCCAGCGGATCCTTGCCGGACGCCGCCGCCACTTCGTCGAGGAAGGCTTCGGCGGCGAACTTGTTGTAGCCGGAGCCGATGCCGCGCCAGGCATGCACGCGCATGCCGCGGGTTTCGCGCGCATACTCGGCGAGCGCGTTCGGGATGGCGTAGTAGGCCTGATCGAGGCCGCGCGCGCCGATATAGTCCTTGCCGCCGGTGGCCTGGAAGCGCGGCGGCGACGCCACCGCATCGACGTTCTCCGACACCAGCTTGTGATGCCAGGCAACCAGGTTACCCTTGGCGTCGAGACCGGCCTTGAGCACGTGATGGGTCATCGGCCGCGGCCGCGCCGCGGCGATGTCCTCCTCGCGCATGAGGATCAGTTTCACCGGCTTCTTGATAATGTTGGACAGGATGGTGGCCTGGATCGCCGCATCCGGCCAGATGCGCCGGCCGAAGCCGCCGCCGAGGAACTGATTGTGGACGCGGATCTTGTCCGGCGTGGTCTTGAGGATGCCGGAAACGATCCCGGCGGCGAGCGCCCCGAACTGAGTGCCGGTCCAAATGTCGGCCGATTTGCCGTCCTCCGAGACCTGGGCGACCGCGTTCATCGGCTCCATCTGGGCGTGATAGGTGTATTCGGACCAGTACACCGCCTCCACCGTCTTGACCGCGCCGCCGAGCCCGGCTTTGGCATCGCCGACCTGGTATTCGACCTTGGTTTCGACGTTGGGGTCCTTGCCCTTGGCGGCATAGTCGGCCTTCGCCTTCTCCGAGTCGAAGCCGGCGGCGACGGCGCCACTGGTGTCCCAGTTCACCTTGAGCGCCTCCACGCCGGCGCGCGTGGCCTCCACGCTGTCGCCGATCACCGCCACGCCGAACGGCAGCGGGATGACCTTGCCGACACCCTTGATCTTCATGATGTCGGGAACGTTGACTCCGCCTTCCTTCGGCTTGGCGCCTTCCATCGGCGACTGCAATATCGAGGCGTAGACCATGCCCGGCACCTGCACGTCGATGCCGTATTTCGCCGAGCCATTCACCTTCATCGGCACGTCGCTGCGGCCAATATCCTTGCGGCCGATCAGCTTGAACTGCGACGGCTTTTTGAGTTCGGCTTCCGTGATCTTCGGCGGCTCGGCCGGCACTTTCGCGAAAGCCGCGACCTCGCCATAGCTGATGCGCTTTTTGGATTTCTTGTGAATGATCGTGCTTTTTTCGGTGGTGAGTTCAGCCACCGGCACTTTCCATTTGTCGGCGGCGGCATCGAGCAGCACCTTGCGGGCCTGCGCTCCGGCCATGCGCAACGGCATGTAAAAGCCGGCAACCGCAACGCTGGCCGCGGTGATCTGCGCGCCGTTGAACAGATGATGATAATTGCCGTAGACCTTCGGATTGGCCGGCGCGAATTCGACCTTCACTTTCGACCAGTCGGCGTCGAGTTCTTCCGCCAGAATCAGCGGTAACGATGTGTACACGCCCTGCCCCATTTCGGCGGCCGGGCAAACGATGGTGATGCTGTTGTCGGTGGCGATGCTGACAAAGGAGTTGAACTTGGTCGGCTCCGTCGCGCCGATCGCCTCGCCGCTGCGGCCGAGGCCGCCGAGCGTGAAGGCGAAGGTCATGCCAGCGCTGCCGGCGACAAATCCGCGGCGGCTGATGCTGGTGTCGATCGATCCGTTCTTGATGTGAAGGGTCATGGCTCAGGCCTCCCGAGCGGCGCGTTGAATGGCGCGCACGATGCGCGGATAAGTGCCGCAACGGCAGAGATTGCCGTCCATGGCCTCGACGATCTGCTGGCGCGTTGGCTTCTTGGTTTTGCTGAGCAGCGCCGCCGCCTGCATGATCTGGCCGGATTGGCAGTAGCCGCATTGCGGCACTTGCTCGGCGATGAAGGCTTTCTGCAGCGCGTGCGTGCCGGTCGGCGACAGACCTTCGATGGTGGTGACTTTTTTGCCGACCACTTTCGAGACCGCGATCTGGCACGAGCGCATCGCCTTGCCGTCGATATGCACGGTACAGGCGCCGCACAGACCGGAGCCGCAACCGAACTTCGTGCCGGTGAGCTTCATGTGCTCGCGCACAACCCAGAGCAACGGCGTGTCGGGCTCAGCCTCGACCGTCGCCGTTTTGCCGTTTACTGTGAGTGAAATTGCTGCCATTTCGTCCCTCCCCAGGGATAGTCATTGTGATTTGCGGAAGTTTCCGCATGTCTTGGCGCCTTGACCGCGAACGCGGCTTTGGCGCGGATCGATCAAACGAAAGTCTAGCGGTGCGCCGACTTGGTCCTGATGTCGTTGCAGGAAATATAACCAGATTTTTCCGTCCATGGGCAGCTAAGGTTGCAGGATGACAATTAAATTGCACGCCTTTCTCGCCGACTTGTTTCGCACTGCGGTAGCCGCGGCGCACCCGGCGGAATGCCTGCCGCCGCTGCTGCCGCAGCCGCCGGATGGCCAGCTCATCGTGCTCGCCGCCGGCAAGGCGGCCGGTTCCATGGCCGAAGAAGCGGAGAACTATTATCTCGACCGGCTGAAACTGCCGGCCGCGCGCCTTTCCGGCATCGCGGTCGCCCGTCACGGTTATGGCCGACAAACGCGCGTTATCCGCATGATCGAAGCCGGCCATCCGGTGCCCGATACCGCCGGCCTGGAAGCCGCCGACCGCGCGCTGGCCCTGGCCGATGGTGGGGGTCCCAACGACCTGGTGTTGGTGTTGATGTCGGGCGGCGCCTCGGCCAACTGGATCGCGCCGGCGGCCGGAATATCGTTTGAGGACAAACAATCGGTCACGCGCGCCCTGCTGCGCTCCGGCGCCAATATCGGCGAGATCAACACGGTGCGTAAGCATCTCTCGCGCATCAAGGGCGGACGGCTGGCGCGCCATGCCTACCCTGCCCCTCTGGTCACCATCGCCATCTCGGACGTGCCGCGCGACGACCCCTCGGCGATCGGCTCCGGTCCGACCGTGCCCGATCCGACCACGCTCGCCGACGCGCGCGCGCTCGTCGCCAAGTACCGGCTCGCGCTGCCCGCCAGCGTCAGC
>JACQDO010000356.1 GCA_016201085.1 Hyphomicrobiales bacterium
CAGAAATATGAGAAGGGCACCAACCGCATCGGCGCCAGCCGTTTGCAGCAGATTTCCAACATCCTGCAGGTGCCGGTTTCGTTTTTCTTCGAAGGTGCGCCGCATATGCCGGGTCATACCGGCGGCATGAGCGAAGCGCCGTCGCCGGCCTATGTGTCGGACTTTCTCGCCACCTCCGACGGTCTGTCGTTGACCAAGGCGTTCATGAAGATCAAGAACAGCAAATTGCGTCGGCGCATTGTCGATTTGGTCGAGCAGATTGCCGGCGAGGAATAAGGCTTTCGTCCGCCCAACGATTGCGAGGCTGCTGCCCACGCAGCCCGCATCTTGACCTTGCTCGCCGCCACTGCAAGAAACACCCCGCACGTGCAACGACGCGGCTGTCGAACCGCGCCACGGAGGAGTTTCAGCGGTGGCTCACACCAATTTCTTGTTTACCAGCGAGTCGGTTTCCGAAGGTCATCCGGACAAGGTCTGCGACCAGATTTCCGATGCGGTGCTCGACGCGTTTCTCGAAAACGACATCAAGCTTGGCATCGCCGACGACAGTCAGGTGAACACGCGGCTCGGCTGTGAGACGCTGTCGACCACCAACAAGATCGTCATCGCCGGCGAAGGCCGCGGCCAGGCGCCGTTCTTCCACAAGCACGGCGCCAAGGCGGTGGTGAACCGCGAACTGATCGCGCAGATTGCGCGCGGCGTGGTCAAGGATATCGGCTACGACCAGGACGGCTTCTCCTATTACGGCGCCGATATCGAGGTGCTGCTGCACGGCCAGTCGCCCGACATCGCCATGGGCGTGAACGCCAAGAAGAAAAAAGGCAAAGAGGAAGAAGGCGCCGGCGACCAGGGCATGATGTTCGGCTTCGCCTGCACCGAGAGCGAGGTCTACGAGAAAAACTCGTTCATGCCGGCGCCGATTTATTTCGCGCACAAGATCCTCAAGGTGCTCTCCGACAAGCGCCGCGCCGGCCAGTTGTTCGATCTGCAGCCGGACGCCAAAAGCCAGGTCACGGTGCGCTATGTCGACGGCAAGCCGGTCGGCTGCACCAAGGTCGTGGTCTCGACCCAGCACAACGAGAAAAGCCGCAACGGCAAGAAATACACGCCGGGCATGGTCAAGGAGTTGATCGCCGGCGCGGTCGAATCGGCGCTGCCGAAAGGCTGGATGCCGCAGCGGCCGTCCGACTTCCTGGTCAATCCGACCGGCAATTTCGTGGTCGGCGGACCTGACGGCGACTGCGGCCTCACCGGCCGCAAGATCATCGTCGACACTTACGGCGGCTACGCCCCGCATGGCGGCGGCGCCTTCTCCGGCAAGGACCCGACCAAGGTCGACCGCTCGGCCGCCTATGCGGCACGCTATCTCGCCAAGAACGTGGTGGCCGCCGGCCTCGCCGAGCGCTGCACCATCCAGATCGCCTATGCGATCGGCGTGGCCGACCCGATGTCGCTCCTTGTCGACACGCACGGGACCGGCAAGGTCGACGAGAAGAAGCTCGAGAAGGTGCTGCCCGAGCTGTTCCGTCTCACGCCCACCAATATCCGCCGTACCTTGAAGCTCAACCGCCCGATCTACCGGCGCACCGCGGCCTACGGCCATTTCGGCCGCGCGCCCGACAAGGACGGCGGCTTCTCCTGGGAGAAGACCGATCTCGCCGCCGCGATCAAGAGCGCGGTGAAGTAGGCTTCATTCGAATATCTCTGAACATCGATGAATGGCCGGCCTTGTGCCGGCCATTCGTGTCTTTGATAGTCAGCGCATGGATCCGAATTCGCCAGCCTCGCAGCGCGCCTTCTTCGGGCGCCGCAAAGGCCATGCGCTGAAGCCGCGGCAGGCGGTGCTGTTCGACACGCTGCTGCCGCGCCTCGCGCTCGATCTCGCCAAGCCGGCGCCGAGCGACTTGCGCAGTCTGTTTGCGCCGGCCGATGCGGTACGGCTGGAGATCGGTTTCGGCGGCGCCGAACATCTGATCGCGCAGGCGCAAGCGCATCCGGCGACCGGCTTCATCGGCAGCGATGCCTTCGTCAACGGGGTGGCAAAAGCGCTGGTGGCGATCGATGCGCACCGGCTCGGCAATGTGCGGCTGCATTTCGGCGACGCCAGCGAACTGATCGACTGGCTGCCGGAAGGCAGCCTCACGCGCATCGACCTGCTTTATCCCGATCCGTGGCCGAAGCGGCGGCACTGGAAGCGGCGCTTCATCCAGGACGATAGCCTGAAGCGGCTGGCGCGCATTCTGCAAGCGGGCGGCGAGCTGCGCTTCGCCACCGACATCGCCGATTACGCGGCCTATGCACTGGCGCGCGTGCTGCGCTCGCCCGATTTCGTCTGGACGGCGGAGCAGGCCGCCGACTGGCGCAATCCCTGGCCGGATTTTGCCGGCACGCGCTACGAGGCCAAGGCCAAGCGCGAGGGACGCGCACCGGGGTATTTTATTTTCCGGAGGCACTAATCGTCATTCCGGGGCGCGAGCGCAGCGAGCGAACCCGGAATCCAGGGGCTATACGTAACGGCAGTTATGTGGCTCTGGATTCCGGGTCCGCGCCTTCGGCGCGTCCCGGAATGACAGAGAACTACTCCCCCGTCCCCTGCCGCACCTGCCAGAAGCGCACCACGCGCTGGGCGGTGGCCGCGGTCAGCCGTTCGAAATTCTCATAGGCGGCATCGAGCGTATCGCCATTGGGTTTGGCGCCGGGCCGCGCGCCGATGATTTCGCGCACGGTCGGCCAGCCGAAGCCGGCGGCGCGCGCCAGGATCAGCACCGGATCGGCGCGTTCGCCGCTCATCAGCCGGTCCACCACCTCGACCGGCACCGCGCACAGCGTGGCGAGCGCGGCGATGGTCTCTTCGTATTGGCCGGCCTTGGCGTATTCGGCGACGTTGGCCTCGCTGAGTTTGCGCTCCTTGTGCAAGGCGCGCACGGTGGCGAGCGCGGCGGTGTAATTGCGCGGCGCCGCCTGGGCGGCGACCTCGTCGGTCACTTTCGCCAGCACGCGGCGGATCTCGGCCTGCGTATCGGGCCTGGCCTGCGCCAGCAGGCGTTTCTGCACCACCTCGCTCGCCTGCATGAGAAGCTGGCGGAACAACCGCGGCGGAATATCGGTGCGCAGACCGACCCGCTCGGCCAGGACGCCGTCCTCCTCGGCGCGCTTCACCAGCGTGGTGAAGGCGTTTTCCGACAGCTGCGCGGTTTGATTGGTGGCGATGCTGCGCGCGACCTCGCGATCGCCGCGATCGACCAGGATCTCGGCCAGCGCCTCGTTGATGCCTTTGCGGCTCGCCAGCGCCAGCAGATGCGCCTGGCTTTTCGTCTTGGCGATGTCTTTGAGATCGGGCTCGTTGAGCCTGGCGGTCTTGAGCAGCGGACCGGCGACTTCGATATCGTCGTGCTTGGCGAGCTTGCTTACCACGCCGGCCGGCGCATTGGGCACCGGCGCCAGGTTACGCGCGAGTTCCGCCAGCGCCTTGTGCTCGATCTCCTCGATCAGGCAGCCGATCACGTCGTCGAACAACGCGACGTGCTCCTCGTTGAAGGTCTGGGCGCTGTCGAGGAACAGGCCGGTGATGCGCCGCAGCGTCTCGGCTCGCCTTTCGGCCGAGCCATGCTGGACGACGTCCTCCAACTCGGGGAGCAAAGACGCAGGCACACCCATTGCGAAACTCACAAACGGTCTGTGGAATTCGATTGAACGATGGCTTAAC
>JACQDO010000361.1 GCA_016201085.1 Hyphomicrobiales bacterium
AAAGGCGTGTCGCTGCGCTTCGTGTCGACCGCGTTTCTGGCCATCGTGGCGCTCGCCGTATCGGAATGCGCCCAGATCGTCGGCGTGCTGCTGGTGTTCACGCTGATGGTCGGTCCGCCGGCCGCCGCCCAGCGCGTCGCCACCGGACTATGGAGCGGCCTCGTTCTGTCGGCGGCGCTTGCGCTTTGCGAGGCCTGGCTCGGCATTGTCATCGCCTATCACACCGACTGGCCGGTGAGCTTCTGCATCGCCATGCTCAGCGCGCTCGGCTATTTCGCTGCGCTGGGCCTGTCGGGACGCTCAAACGTAACGCACGCGCATACGCATTAAAGCAAACGGCCCCGCCGAGACGGGGCCGTCGCGAATTCGCGTTACACTAACATCACATCTTCACGCCGTGCTCGGCAAAATATTTCACCGCGCCCGGATGCCACGGGATCGGCGAGTAGGACTTGACCTGGTTCTTCAGGTCGAAGTTCTTGGCTTCGCCGTGCACGGCAACCAGATCGGCCTTCTTGTCGAAGATGGTCTTGACGATGGTGTAGGCATCCTGCTCGGACATCTTGGCGTTGGAAACCAGGATGTTCCACACCACGGTATTGATGTTGTCGGTGGTCTGGCCCGGATAGGTGCCGGCCTTGATGGTGCTGGACGCGTACAGGTCGCCATATTTAGCGTTCATCTTGCCGGCAAGGTCGCCGTGATCGATCAGCTTGATCTTCACGCCGGGGGTGGCGCCGAGATCGGTCACCGCCGAGGTCGGCAGACCGCCGACCCAGAAATAGGCGTCGATCTTGCGATCCTTGAGTGCGTTGGTGGACTCGGCGACGCCGAGCCGCTCGCGCTTTATGTCCTTGTCCTTGTCGAGGCCGGCGGCCTCGATGACGCGGAACGCCATCACCTCGGTGGCGCTGCCGCCCGAGCCGGTGGAGACGCGCTTACCCTTGAGGTCGGCCATCTTCTCGATGCCGGTGCCTTCGATGGTCACCACGTGCATCTGGTTCGGATAAAGCACCATCAAGGTGCGGACCGGCACCTCGGTGCCCTTGAACTTGTCCTGACCTTTGTAGGCGTCGAGCGCGGCGTCGACCATGACGAAGGCGACTTCGCTGCCGCCGGAATTGATCAGCTTGAGATTGTCGACCGAACCGCCGGTGACTTCCGCCGTCGCCTGCAGGCCGGGGATCGTTTTTGACAGCACATTGGCGAGACCGCCGCCGAGCGGATAGTAGACGCCGCCAGTGCCGCCGGTGGCGATCGAGATCGCGCGCTGCTGGGCAATCACAGCACCGGTGATCAGCGCGCCGCCGAGCACCAGCGCCAATGTCGCCAGTCTTTTGGATCGTTTGTTCAACATCGCTTCCTCCCTTATGCTTGTCTATCGCCGGTTTGTTTCAGTCGCCGGTTTTAGTGGAACGAATTTTTGTTTTAGCAAAAGTGCCACCCCCAAGGCCAGACCGAACGGCGCCGGATACGGCACATCGAAGCCGGTGATGGTTTCTGCCAGCCCCTCGATCAGGCTCGGGAACACCAGCAGGAGGCCGGAAAGCAGCCACAAGGCCCGCTCGCTGGTTGTATTTCGCCGCAGTGCCCAGTTCTGCGCCGCGGCGGCCAACGCGCCCAGGCCGATTCCGGTTTTCAGCGTGATCCAGACGATATCGTAGATCGAGCCGTCTTTCGGGATCTTCATCAACAAGCCGACGCCCTGCGGATCGAGCACGAACACAAACGGCACCAGGAACGCCGGCAAGGTGTATTTCCACGCCTGCATCGTGGTCACGTAAGGATCGCCGCCGGTGATGGCGGCGGCCGCGAACGGCGACAACGCGGTCGGCGGCGACACTTCCGACAGCACCGCGTAATAGAAGATGAACATATGCGCGGCGAAATCCGGCACGCCCAACTTGGTCAAGGCCGGCGCGGCGATCACCGCGCAGATGATGTAGGAGGCCGTCACCGGCACAGCGAGGCCAATGATCCAGACCACCAGCGAGGTATAGATCGCGGTCATCAGCAGACTGCCGCCGGCAAAATCGATGACGATGGCGGAGAATTTCAGACCGAGGCCGGTGAGCGTGACAATGCCGACGATGATGCCGGCGGCGGCGCAGGTGGTGGCCGCGCTGAGCACGCCGATCGAGCCGTCGGCCATCGCGGCGGTCAGCTTCTTGGACGATGGCACGATCTTCTGCCCGGCGGCGGTGAGGCCGATCACGGCCAGTACCGCGATCACCAGCAGAATCAGCAGCGGGAAATAACCTTCGAACAGACCGGCGAAGGTCGATGCCCCGATCTGCGGTATCGTGAACAGCACGGCGGCGACAAAGCCTATCACCAGGATCGGGATCAGCAGCTTACGCGGACCGAGCGTGGTCTCGGGCGCCAGCGCGCTCATCCCGAAGGCGAGCACGGTCGAATAGAACACCGACAGCATCGGCGAATAGCCGATCACCATGAAGACGACGACGGCGACCAGCGAGACGAAGTGAAAGCCGTAACGCTTGGTCATCTGCCAGACGGTCATCTCCTGCTTGAACACGACTTCATGCGCACCGAAGCGCAGCGAGTCGAGCTCGACCATGAACAGCAGCGACAGGTAGTAGAGCAGCGTCGGGATGGTCGCCATCCAGATCACGTCGAGATAGCTGATCTTCAAGAACTCGGCGATCAGGAAGGCGGCGGCACCCAGCACCGGCGGCGAGATGATGGCCCCTAACCCACCGGCCGCCAATAGTCCGCCGCCCGCGTTCGGCTCAAACCCCGCCTTCTTCAGCATCGGCCACGCCACCGTGCCGATCATCACCGTGGTGGCCACGCCCGAACCCGACGGCCCGCCCAGCAGAAAAGACGAAGCGACCACGGCGCGGCCCGCGCTCGACGGCTTGTTGCCCATGACGCCGAGCGAGAAGTCGATGAAGAATTTGCCGGCGCCGGAATGCTGCAGGATGGCGCCGTAGATCGTGAACATGATGATCAGCGTCGCCGACACATCGACCGGTACGCCGAAGATACCTTCCAGCGTGATGAACAGATGTCCGACCAGCCGCGCGATATCGTAGCCGCGATGCGTCCACGGCGGCGGCAGGCTCGGCCCGAAATAAGCGTAGAGGATAAAGCACACCGCGACGAACGGCATGATCCAGCCGGTGGTGCGGCGCGCCGCCTCCAGCACCAGCACGATGAAGATGGCACCGAGAATGACGTCCCACTTTTCCGGTACCGCCGCGCGGTCGGTGAAATCGTCACCCTGCATGATCGCGTAAACGACGGTCGCGATCCCGAGCAGCGGCGGGATGACGTCGAACCACATGATGCGGTTGCGGAAACGGTCGGCGAGCGGAAACAGCAGGAAGCTGAGCGTGAGCACGAAGGCGACGTGCGTATAGCGCAGCGGGATGGTCGGGACGATGTCGTAGGCGGCATAGAGATGGAACAGGGTCATGGCGACGGCGATCGCCGTCACGCCGATGCCGACCCAGCCGGACAGTCGGTTGGCGGCGCCCTCTTCCTGCTGGACGTATTCCTCGGCCTTGCGCAGGGCCTCCGCCGAAATCCCCGAATCCGCCGCGATATTGTCAGCCATCGTCCCCCCAGGCGCCGCCGGCCGGCATTGAGCCAGCGGGCACAATTATCAGCAGCCGGAATTCATTCCGGTCATGTCAACGGCCGTACCGATAAACAGCTCTTTGCCCCACGGCAAGGTAACATGTTTACCGGCTCCGCCAAGCGCGCGGGGGCGAGATGCGTGCGGCGGCGGTCCGTGATAGGCAAACCGATATGAGCGAGCCCGCAAAACGCGTCCTCTGCATCGGCGAGGCTACGGTGGAACTCAGCCGCGGCGGCGATGGCCGTTTCGCGTTGGCAAGCTCCGGCGACACCTTCAACACCGCGATCTATCTGGCACGCGCGCACGTACCGGTGGCATTCGCCAGCGCGCTCGGCGACGATCCCTATTCCGATGCCATCGTATCGCTGGCGAAAGCGGAAGGCATCGCCGCCGACTTGATCGTGCGCGCGCCCGGCCGGCTACCGGCCTTGGCGCTGGTCGATAGCGACGCGCAGGGAAAGCGCCGCGTTGTTACCTGGTGCGAAGCGGCGCCGGCGCGCGATCTGTTCGAACTACCGAATTGGGGCCGCGTGGCCGAAGCCGTGACGGCGGCGCGGCTGATTTATTTCTCCGGCATGACGCTGTCGCTTTATTCCAATGTCGGGCTCGGGCGATTATTCGCCGCGCTCGAGCTGGCGCGCGGCAGCGGCGGCAAGATCGCCTTCGACGGTAATTTCCGACCGCGCGCGTGGCGTGGCGATCTCACGCGCGCCCGCACCGTGGTGGCGGAGGCGCTCAAGCGCGTCGATATCGCATTGCCGGCCTATGACGACGAGGCGGTGCTGTGGGGCGATCCTTCGCCCGAGGCCACCATCGAGCGTTTGCAGGCGTTCGGTATCGGCGAAATCGCGGTGAAGAACGGACCGAACAGCGCGCTGGTCGCCAGCGGCGGCGCGTGCGAGGCCGTGCCGGTGCCCGATGTCGTGGTACCGGTCGATCCGACCGCGGCGGGCGACGGTTTCAATGCCGGCTATCTCGCCGCGCGGCTTTCCGGCAGCAATCCGGTGGAGGCGGCTGGCGCCGCGCATCGGATGGCCGGCGAAGTCATCCGTCACCACGGCGCCATTGTGCCGCGCGCCGGCACGGCGTTGCATTAGCCGCCCGATATCTCCCGGCTACAGCGGCAGACCGATGCAAGCGCGCAGGCCGCCGCCCGGCCGGTTGGCAAGCGTCAGCTCGCCGCCATGCGCCTGCACGATGGCCTGCGCGATGGCCAGTCCCAGTCCGGTGCCGCCGGTATCGCGGCTGCGCGAATCCTCGACGCGGTAGAACGGCTGGAACACACGCGGCAATTCCGCTTCGGGAATTCCCGGCCCGTCGTCGTCGATGACGATCTCCACCGCCTGCGCGGTCGTGTCGATCGCCACCCGGGCGCACTTGCCGTATTTGACGGCGTTATCGAGCAGGTTGGCGATGGCGCGCTTCAAGGCGCCCGGCTGGCAGTCGAGGATGGTCGGCGCCGCCTGAGTCATGCTCACCGGCAGACCGGCATCGGCCATGTCGTCCACAATGCTGGCGAGCAGCGCGGCGATATCGACGCGCCGACGCGGCTCGGCGCGCACCTCGTCGCGTGCAAAGGCGAGCGTCGAACCGATCATCTCGTCCATCTCGCCGATGGTGGCCAGCATCTTCTCGCGCTCCGCCGTGTCGGCGACCTCCTCGCTGCGCAGGCGCAGCAGCGTCAAGGGCGTGCGCAGGTCGTGCGACAGCGCCGCCAGCATCTGGGTGCGGCTCTCCACCAGCCGGCGCAGCCGCTCCTGCATGCGATTGAAGGCGCGCGCGGCGCGCTGCATCTCGGCCGTGCCGGCCTCGGCGAGCGGCTCCGCCGTCACGTCGCGGCCGAGCCGGTCGGCGGCGGCGGAGAGCAGTCCCAGCGGCGCGGTGACACGGCGCACCGCCCACACCGAGACGGCAAGCACGATCAGGCCCATCAGCGCCATGGAGACGATGAATTGCCAGGACACCGATGGCGCGCCTTGCGGCAGATTGGTGGCGAAAGACAGCCATTGGCCGTCGCTCAGCCGCACCGCCACCTGCAAGCCGCGCCAGCCGCCGAAGTTCGGCCCCATCATGTCGCGCATCCTCCCGCCCATGCGACCCATACCACCCATCGGGCCCGGAGGCGGCCGGCCATCGAAGAACGGACCGAAGGGAGTGCCGGGCGGCCGCAACGCCGGCTCCAGCACCGTCACCCGCACTTGCCGGTCCGGCTGGTCGGGCAACTGCTGGCGCACATAGTCCTCGATCGCCTTGGCCGCGCCGTCGGCGTCGGCCGGCAATTGCTCGGGCGGCTGGGCGGCGAGCGCAACGCGGAAGCTGGGATCGCTCAGCGCCGCCACCAGGCGCGCACGCCAGTCGGCCGGCGCTTCCTCGACCAGGCGCGTGAGGTTGGCGACGCGCTGCGCGGCAGCGAAGCCGCCGACCGCGCGCACCGCCTGCTCGCGCGCGCCGGCATAGATCCAGGCGCCGACCGCATGCGACACCACCAGCCCGAACAGCAGGATCAGGATCGTCTGGCCGAACAGACTCTTGGGCAGGAAACGGCTCATTCGCGGCTCACATCGGGAGTAAAGATGTAGCCACCGCCCCACACGGTCTTGATGATGGTCGGCTCGCTTGGGTCACGCTCGATCTTCTTGCGCAGGCGGCTCACCTGCGTATCCATGCTGCGGTCGAAACCATTGGCGGCGCGATGGCGCGCCAGATCGAGCAACTGATCGCGGCTCAAGGTGCGCTGTGGATGCTCGACCAGCGCCAGCAGCAGATCGAATTCGCCGGTGCTCAGCGGCACCGCGACGGCGTCCTCGCCGAGCAGTTCGCGGCGGTCGACGTCGAAGGTCCAGCGTTCGAAGCGGTAGCGCTTGGGCTTGTCCTGCGCGGTCGCGGGTTCGTGCGCGCGATGGCGCCGCAGTACGGCACGAATGCGCGCGATGAGTTCGCGGCTGCCGAACGGCTTGGGCAGATAATCGTCGGCGCCCATTTCCAGCCCGATCACACGGTCGACCTCGTCGCCCTTGGCGGTGAGCATGACGATCGGAATTTCGCCTTCGGCGCGTAGCGAACGGCACAGCGACAGCCCGTCTTCGCCCGGCAGCATCAGGTCAAGGACGATAAGGTCGATGTGGGCATCGGCCAGCACCTTGCGCATGGCCTTGCCGTCGGCGGCGGTGCTGACGCGAAAGCCGTCCTTGACCAGCGCGCGCGATACCAACTCGCGCATCTCGCGATGATCGTCGACGATCAGGATGTGCGGGCCGGCGTTCATGTCCTAAATCTAGTTCGGGCCGCGCCGTTTGGGGCAAAATTTTTGTAACGATATCTGCCGGATAGCCGTACTGACACAATTGGTCACAGAATAGCGCCATTCGGCCAAGCCGCTAAGGCGATATTGATGCATGTCAAACTAAGGTCCATTCGAACGGCTAGCGTAGAGCCAGTTACCGCCCGGTGCTTGGAAAGCAGTGTATGCGCGCCAAACCGTTCAAATGGCTGCTGGTCGGCCTGATGGTGCTCTCCTTTGCGGGACGGCCATGGGCGCAGTCCTTGCCGGCGTCGAGCGAAGCAGGGTGCGGCGGATCGCGCACCGTGACGATGCAAGCCGTGGATTCCGCGGCGGCGCATGAGATTGGCGCCAGCATGGCCGACGAAGCGGTCATGCCGCAACACGATTCCGGCAAAGCGAAAAGCGCCGATTGCGCCAAGAGCTGCGCCGCGGTGCAGGTCATGGCCTTGGCTGCCATGACATGGTCCCCCGAAGTCTGGCCGCAGAGTCATTCGACGACCATCGAGGTCGCACTGATCGGGCATCCGCCCAAGCCTGAACTCTCCCCTCCCATCGCGTCGATCTGATCGCCACGGCGCTACAGCGACGGCGCTTGCGGCCGCTCCAGCCATGCTTGGCTCGGGTGCGCCCAATCTCACGCATAGATCGATAAAACCGCAGTCCGCTTGGCCGCAACCCGGCTGAAGCCACGCGATGCAGAGGAATGACAATGGCAAATAATAGAAATAGTTCGAAAGACGAAGATCGGATACCGGCCAAAACGGCGGGTGCCGGCAAGTCGCGCCTATCGCGACGCGCGTTGCTGCTCGGCTCGGTGGCCGTCGCTGGCGGCGGCGTATTCGCCTGGAGCATGCTCGGATCGACGCGGCCGGCGAAGGCCGGCACGATCACAGTATGGAAGTCGCCCACCTGCGGCTGCTGCGGGGAGTGGGCGACCTATATGCGCGGCAAAGGCTACCAGGTCACCGTCAACCTCGTCTCCGATCCAGATGCGATCAAGGCGAAGTTCGGCATACCGGAGGCGGTCTATTCCTGCCACACGGCCAAGATCGACGATTACCTGGTCGAAGGCCACGTGCCGGAAGGCGCCGTCGCCAAACTGCTGGCGGAGCGTCCCAAGCTGAAAGGCATCGCCTTGCCCGGCATGCCTGCGGGATCGCCGGGAATGGACGGCAAACCCGGCATCTACCGCATCGTCGGTTTCGACGAAAACGGACGCATCCACCGTTTCGCGGAAGTGGGCGTCTGACGACTTATGAAACCTGACGTGGCCGACGCGACGGCTGATGTCGCGCCGCCCGTTGGCGCAACCATCGTCAAGGAGTAACGACAATGCAACGGCGTAGTTTTTTCAAATCGATCCTGGCGATGTCGGCTTTGGCGACCGGCTCGGTTGTCGGCGGGGCTGCGCAGGCAGCCACGGCCAAGATCGACGATTACCTGGTCGAAGGCCACGTGCCGGAAGGCGCCGTCGCCAAACTGCTGGCGGAGCGTCCCAAGCTGAAAGGCATCGCCTTGCCCGGCATGCCTGCGGGAT
>JACQDO010000362.1 GCA_016201085.1 Hyphomicrobiales bacterium
ACCGGTGGCGACCGTGCGTGTGGGGGTGTGCCGCGGGGATTTGGGGCTGCGCGTGGATGCGGCGGTGTTGTGGTGCGGGCAATCGCTGTACAAGTATCTGCCGCAGTTCGATGGCGTATTTGCGCGCATCGCGCGCGCGGCCCCGCACTGCCAGTTCGTGTTCCTGCGGCACAGCGGCGGACCGCTGGTCAACGAAATATTCGAGACGCGGCTGCAACGGGCGTTTGCAGCGCTCGGCCTGAAAGCCTCCGATCATTGCGTCTTCTTGGGCCGCCTGAGCCAGAGCAAATTCGTCGCGGCGATCGGGCTGTGCGACGTGTTCCTGGACAGCATCGGCTGGTCGGGCTGCAATTCGGCGCTGGAAAGTCTGCCGCACGGCCTGCCGATCGTGACGACGCCGGGCGAGATGATGCGCGGCCGTCACAGCGCGGCCATCCTGGCCATGATGGGCGTGACCGATACGATCGCCGCGACCATCGGCGATTACGTCGCCACCGCCGCGCGGCTGGCAAACGATCCGGCGCAGCGCCAGGCGCTGCGCGCGCGCATGAAAGCGGCCGAACCCAAGGTCTACCGCGACCGCGCCAGCATTGCCGCGCTCGAGGATTTCCTCGACCGCGCGGCGCGGCAAGCACGCGTGACCACGCCATCCGCGCTCTGAGTGGTTAGGCAAAATCTACCCATTGCGGCAGGAAAAACCATCCGCGGCGGCCCCCGGCGGGCCGCTGAATTATTTTAAGTCATTGATAAATAAACATAAAATACATGGCATGGGGATTGCGATGGTTTCGCCGACGGATTGTGTCTGCGGGCCATTTCGGGTGCCCGCACGAATGTCAGTGGAGAACATGTCATGGGTATCTTCGGTGCTCTCACCACGGCGGTGACGGGAATGCGGGCGCAGGCGTTCGCGCTGGAGAATATCTCGGGCAACATCGCCAATTCGCAGACTACGGCGTTCAAGCGCATCGACACCAGCTTCGAGGACATGATCCCGGAGACCGATCCACGCCAGCAACTGGCCGGCAACGTGTCCGCCGCTTCCAGCGCCACCAATACGGTGCAGGGCGGCATTCAGACGGCCGCGGTCTCCACCTTCATGGCGATCAACGGGCAGGGTTTCTTCGTGGTGCAGAAGCCGGAGAACTTCGTCGATAACCGTCCGTCGTTCTCCGGTGTCGATCTGTACAGCCGTCGCGGCGATTTCCAGGTCGATCAGAATGGCTATCTGGTCAACGGCGCCGGCTATTATCTGATTGGCATCCCGGTCGACGCCACCACCGGCAACCTTGCCGGCAGCGTGCCGCAAATTCTGCAATTCCAGAACGGCTTCCTGCCCGCACAGGCGACCACCGTGATCGACTATCGCGCCAATTTGGCGAGCTATCCGCTCACGACGGATCGCAACGCGACCATACCCGGTTCCGAGCTGCTCAATCAGGCGAACTTCTCCGCCAATCCGGTCAACGGCGCGCCGGCCGCGGCCAAGATTCTCGGCAACGGCGCAACCATATCGCCCGACGCGGCGGCGGTGTTGACCGGCGCGCAGTCGCTATTGGCTCTGAGCTCCGCTGGCGGCACTCTGTCGATCAATGGCACGCCGATCGCAATCGGTGCCGGTGCCAACGCGGCGGCAGCTCTCCTCGCCATCAACGGCGCGACCGGTACCACGGGCGTCACGGCGACGCTCGACGCCAGCAATCGTCTGGTTCTCACCAGTGCCGACGCCGATACCAATATCGCCGTCGGCAGCGGCAGCACGCTGTCGCTGCTGGCCGAGCTCGGCCTATCGGTCGGCACCACCAACGCCACCAACCTGCTGACGCAAAGCAAGGCATCGGCCGGCCAAACGCTCACCTTTACCGTCGGCGCCAATCCGACTTTGACCGTGACTTTCGGCACCGGTGCCGGCCAAGTCAGCACCATGGCCGAGCTGAATACGGCGCTCGCCGGACTCGTCGGGGGCATTGCCTCCGCCGATCCCACCAACGGCAACATCACCGTCACCGCCGGCAACTCGACCGACACGATCGCGGTCGGCGGCGATGCCACCGCGAGCAATTTCGGCATCCGCACGTCCATCGCGCTGCCGTCAAACGGCACCGTGATTGCCAATGACGTCGGCACATTCATCAACGAGTCGATCGCCGGCGGCGCCATCACGGCCTATGACACGTCCGGTTCGGCGGTGAATATCCAGCTGCGCTGGGCCAAGATCGATTCGGTATTGCTCGGCAGCGGCCATACCGATACCTGGAATCTTTTCTATCAGACCAATTCCACCGCGACGGGCACGCAGGCCGCTTGGAAAAATGCCGGCACCGACTACACCTTCGGCGCCAATGGCCAACTCACTCCTGCCATCACTTCGAGCACGCTGTCGAACGTGACGGTCAATGGGGTGGCGCTCGGCGATATCCAGGTCGCGCATAACACCGGCGGCATTACCCAGTTCGCCGATTCCAACGGCAATGTGCAGGTCAATATGCTGCAACAGAACGGCTTTCCTGCCGGGTCGCTGCAGTCGGTGGCGGTAAGCGACAAGGGCCGCGTCGTCGGCACTTATTCAAACGGCCGCACCATCGACCTAGCCGAGATCACACTCGCCAACTTCAGCGGCGCCAATAATCTCCGGCGCATCGATGGTGGCGCCTTCGAAGCCACCGCGGAATCGGGAACGCCGACCTATAACGCTCCTGGCAAGATCGTCGGCTCCTCGCTCGAGGGCTCCAACACCGACATCGCCGATGAGTTCACCAAGCTCATCGTCACCCAGCAGGCCTATTCGGCGAATACCAAAGTCATCACGACCAGCAACCAGATGGTTCAGGACCTCCTGAACATGTTGCGGTAACTGTGAACGCGCGGCGCGATAGTAGGAACGGCGGCCGGTCATGAGCCTGTCACAGGCACTTTCGACGGCGATTGCCGGACTGAAGGTCAATCAGTCCGCCCTCGCGCTGGTCGCCGCCAACGTCGCCAACTCCGGCACGCCCGGCTATGTGCGCAAGACCGTCGACCAGGTCACGCTCGCCGGAAACAGCGGCGGTATCAGCGTCAATATCAGCGCGATCCAACGCGAACTCGATGCCTACGTGCAGCGGCAATTGCGGGCGGAAAATTCCGGCGCTTACTATGCCGACACGCGCGCGCAGATGTTTCAACAATTGCAGGACGTCTATGGCCAGCCGGGTTCCGCCAACACGCTGGAGTCGGTATACAATAGTTTCACCAGTTCGCTGCAAGCGCTGTCGACCAGTCCCGACGATCCGGCGGCGCGCAGCTCGGCGATCAGCGCCGCGCAGCTGCTGACCCAACAGCTCAACCAGACCAGCGATAGAATCCAGGCCTTGCGCGGCGACGCCGAGCTCGGCATCGCCGATGCGGTGACCAAGGCCAACGAGGCGATGCGCCAGATCGCCACGCTCAATCAGAAGCTCGCCGCCTCAAGCCAGACCGACAGCGCGACCGCGACGCTGCTGGATCAGCGCGACGTTTATATCGATCAGCTGTCGCAATTGATGGACATCAATCTCGTCAAGACCGGCGAAAATCAGATATCGATCTTCACCAATTCCGGCGTGCAACTGGTCGGCACCAACGCGTCGCAGATCTCGTTCGACGCGCAAGGCACCATGACGGCGGCCGCGCAATGGAGCGCCGATCCGTCGCAACGCGGCGTTGGCACGCTGACGCTGTTCTCGCCGAACGGAAGTTCGGTCGACTTGATCCAGACGAACGCCGTTCGGTCCGGGCAGATCGCCGCCTATTTGCAGATGCGCGACCAGGATCTGGTGCAGGCGCAAAGCCAAATCGACGCCATCGCCGCGGCCATGGCTTCGTCGCTGTCGGACAAGACCACCGCCGGTCAAGCGGCGAGTTCCGGCCTGCAGAACGGCTTTGCCATCGATATTGGCGGCCTGTCGGCCGGCAATACCATAACGATCAATTATTCGGATTCCCTCACCCACACGGCGCGCACCATCACGCTGATGCGAGTCGACGACCCGTCGGCTTTGCCGCTGTCCGACAGCGCGACCACGAATCCGAACGACAAAGTATACGGTATCGACTTCTCCGGCGGCATCGGCGGCATATTGGGCCAGATCAACGGCGTTCTCGCCAGCACCGGCATGGTGGCGAGCAGCGTCTCGGGCACCACCATACAGGTGCTCGATGACGGCGCCGGCAATATCGTGGATGTGAATTCGCTTTCCACCACCACGACCACGACCTCGCTCACCGGCGGCAGCAGCGAAGTTCCGTTCTTCACCGACGGCTCGCAGTACTATACCGGCGCCATTACCGGCCTCGGCGCGCAGAGCATCGGCCTCGCCGGCCGCATCGCGGTCAACAGCGCGCTGGTGGCCGATCCGTCCAAGCTTATCGTCTATCAGGCCGGCACCGCCGCCGGCGACGGTACGCGGCCGGATTTCATTTTCCGGCAGCTCACCGACAGTTCGCTGCAATTTTCGCCGGCAACCGGCATCGGCACTTCCAGCGCGCCGTTTTCCGGTTCGATCACCACCTATCTGCGCCAGGTGATCAGCCAGCAGGGCGAAGCCGCCGACGCCGCCAATAATCTGAAGCAGGGGCAGGACGTGGTGCTCAATTCGTTGCAGCAGCGTTTCAACGACAGCTCCGGCGTCAATGTCGACCAGGAGATGGCGAACCTGGTGACCCTGCAAAATTCCTACGCCGCCAATGCGCGCGTTCTGTCGACGGTCAAAGACATGTTCGACACGCTGATGAGGATGTGAGGATGGCATGAGCGTGTTATCGATCGGTGGCCAATCGACGATCGCTATCCAGCAACTCGTCAACATGCGCGCGCAATTCGACGATTTGCAGCGCCAGCTCAGCACCGGGCAGAAATCCGCCACCTATGCCGGGCTCGGCCTCGATCGCGGCGTCACCGTCAGCCTGAACGCGCAATTGACGGCGATCGACGGCTACAACGAGACCATCAACAATGTGACGAACCGCATCAGCCTGATGAACGTCGCGCTCACCCGCATGGCGGATATCGGCAGCACGGTGCGCTCGGCGATCGCGCAGGCCAATACGACGAACAGCGTTTTGAATGCGAGCGTGGCGCAGCAGACCGCGCATTCCTCGCTCGATGATATCCTCAACGGCAATGGCACGCAGGCCGGCCTCAAACAGCTCATTTCCGAACGCAACCAGGCCGATCTCGGCGCCAACGGGCTTGGCCGCCTGACGATCGCCCAGCCCGCCGCCACCTCGGTTTCGCTCACCGAGGATGCCGCCCCGCCGTTCGGGCTCAAGCTCGCCTCGGTCAGTTCGAACCTCAGCAACGCCGTTGTGACCGGCCCGGCCGGTTTACCCGCCTCGCTCACGGTCGATATGTCGGGCGGCCTTCCCAATGCCGGCGAGGCTATCACCGTGCGCTTCAATCTGCCGGATGGCAGCAGCGAGAATACGACGCTGACTGCGACAGCCAGTGCGTCGCCCGGCGCCAATGAATTCACCATCGGCGCCACGCCGGCCGCCACCGCGGCTAATCTGCAGAGCGCGCTCGCCACGGCCATTGGCAAGCTTGCCGGTGGCGCGCTGGCGGCGTCGTCGGCGGTGACCGCCTCCAACGAATTCTTCGATGCCGACGCCAACAATCCGCCGCAGCGCGTGGCCGGCCCGCCGTTCGACAGCGCGACCGCGATGACCGCCGGCAGCGCCACCGATACGGTGATCTGGTATCAGGGCGAAGCCGGCAGCGACCCCGCACGCGCAACGGCCAGCGCGCGCGTGGATCCCTCGCTGGCGGTGTCCTATGGCGTGCGCGCCAATGAAAACGGCATCCGCGCGCTGGTGCAGAACATCGCGACGCTAGCCGCCGTGACCATCTCGCCCAGCGATCCCAATGCCGCGGCGCTGAGCGTGGCGCTCAACCAACGGCTGACCGGCAATCTCAACGGCAACCCCGGCGACCAGACGATCAAAGATATCGCGGTCCATCTCGCTGGCGCGCAGGTTTCGCTCACTGCGGCGAAAAGCCGCCATCAGCAGACCACTGGAGCTCTGAACGATTTTCTACAGCAGATCCAAGGCGTATCGAACGAGGAGGTAGGCTCGCAAATCCTGGCGCTGCAGACACGCATGCAAGCTTCGATGCAGACCACCGCCATGCTGTTCCAGACCAGCCTGATCAATTATCTCAAATAGCCACGGCCTTATTTTCTCGCTTCGTGGACGATAAAAAAACCGCGGCCGAACCGCGGTTTTTGCATTTTGTGCGATGCAGGCCGCGGATCAGGCGCGGCCGCGCAGACCGGCCGCCAGCTCGCGATTGATGCTGATGAGCGAGCCGAGGTTTTCCGGCTTCGGATCGATCAAGGTGCTGAGAGTCTGCTTGAAAACGAACAGTCCGATATTGGCGACGTTCTGACGCAGGCCGGTCGGCAGCGAATTCTCCGCGCTGGTCGCCGAGGTGACAAAGATCGACCATAGCTGGCGGTTATAGAACAGCGCGGCGTCCAGTTCGGCGCGCTTGCTGTCCCAGCCATCGCGGATGGCTTGCAGGCGCGTGGCCGCGGTCAGCAGCAAATCGGCTTCCAGATCACGCGGACTTGCTGCCTTTTGGTCGATCGTGCCGCTGGTTTGCGTTGCGTGTGACATGTGACAGAAGCTCTGTTTCGTAAGCGATGAGGGCCTTGGCGCTCTTGAGCGCTTTGTACATCTCGCCGGCCATGATGTGATTACTCACTGCCGTCACGTGC
>JACQDO010000363.1 GCA_016201085.1 Hyphomicrobiales bacterium
GAACCGTCGATATCCATGAGCACCGCGGCGGCTTGGCGGGCGTGATATTCCTGCCCGTATTGGCGCAGCGAGTTTTCGATCGCCTGATCGGCCGCCTTTTGCATGTTGGTGTCGAGCGCGGTGCGCACCACGAACACGCGCTCGGTCATCGATTTCGGGAACGTATCGACGAGCTTCTTCATCTCGTCGAAGGCCCAGTCGAGATAGTAATTCGGGGCGCGCTCGTCGCGACGGTCTACCGGAGTCGCCGGATGACGGCGGGCGCCAAACACCTGACCCTCGGTCATGAATCCGGCTTCCACCAGATTGTCGAGCACGACGTTGGCGCGCGCGCGCGCGGCCGGCAAATTGACGTGCGGCGCGAACTTGGTCGGCGCCTTGAACAGCCCGGCCAGCATGGCGCCTTCCGCCAGGTTGACGTCGCGCGCCGACTTGTTGAAATAATACTGCGACGCCGCGTCCACCCCGAAGGCGCCGCCGCCCATATAGGCGCGGTCGAGGTAGAGCTTCAAAATCTCGTTCTTGGTCAAATGCGCTTCCAGCCACATGGCGAGGAAGGCTTCCTTGATCTTGCGGTCGATGGTGCGCTCGTTCGACAAAAACAGGTTCTTGGCGAGCTGCTGCGACAGCGAGGAGCCGCCCTGCACCACGCCGCCGGCCCTGGTATTGGCCACCAGTGCGCGCGCGGTACCCGGCAAGTCGATGCCGAAATGTTCGTAGAAACGCCGGTCCTCGGTGGCGAGCACCGCCTTGATCAGGTGATCGGGGAACTGGTCGAGCGGTACCGAGTCGTTGTGCCTGATGCCGCGCGAGCCGACCTCGTTGCCGTAGCGGTCGAGGAAGGTCACCGCCAGCTCGGACTTCTTCAGCCAGTCGTCGTCCGAGGTCATCTGGAAGGCCGGCACCGCCAAGGCCAGCATCAGCACGACGCCGACCGTGCCGAGCGAGGCGCCTTCCGAGGCGAGCTCGACCAGCCAGCGCCGCCAGCCGGCGACGTGGAAGCGGTCCATGAAGGTGGAGAATCGCTCGTAGCTCTCGCGCAGGCCGGAGGCGCCGCGGAACAGGCTGAAATCGACCCAGGCGTCGAGCCCGAGCATCCACTTCTTGACGTTCGGCTTCCAGTCCTCGGGGAATAGGTCGCGCAAGGCTTTATGTCGCTTCCGTTCGAAGGGCGCTTACGGTGCGCCGAGGCCCGCCAATTTACCCGATCGGGGCCCGCCCGGCCAATGCGGCGGGGGCGGTTAATGGCCCTGTGGTGAACGGAAATTGCGGATAAATTGGGCCGTCCGGAACCATATTGCCTGGCGGCGGGCGCCTCTTTCTGCTCCCTCCCCCGCTTGTTTGCCGAACCTGTCCGCCGAAGCGTAGCGAAGGCGAAAGCGGCGGGGGCGAAGGCTACACAACGCTAAGAAAGCTTGCACTTTGGCTGGATTCTAGCTAAGAACAAAACAAGAACATGAGGCCTGGCATCGCAAAGGCCCGCGCGGCTTGCGGTTCCATCCCAATTCTGGGATATTGGTCATGCGCCCACGACTTGCGAAAGGCGAGAAGCCGCTCGATTGGGTCGGCTCATCGAAGCGGGATTTCCTCGCGTTTCCCGCTCCCGTACAAGCCGAATTGGGCAACGCGCTCGGCCTGGCGCAATTCGGCGGCAAGCATCCGAAGGCGAAGCCTTGGAAAGGGCAGGGACCGGGGGTGTTCGAGATCGTTGACGATCACGACGGCAACACCTATCGCGCGGTCTACGCGGTGCGCTTTCGCGAGGTCATTTACGTGCTGCATGCGTTCCAGAAGAAGTCGCCCAAGGGCATCAACACGGCGCGGACGGATATCGACTTGATCGCGCGGCGGCTCAAGGCCGCGCAACAGGATTATGAGCATCGTTATGGCGAAACGCGCTAAAAAATCGGCGGCGGAGTCAATCGAGCGCGGCAGCGGCAATGTCTTTGCCGATCTCGGTTTTGCCGACGCCGAGGAGCGGCAGACCAAGCTGCGGCTGGCCTATGCGCTCAATACGATCATCGACGCACGGCGCCTGACGCAGATGGCGGCGGCCGAACGGCTTGGCCTCAACCAGCCCAAGGTCTCGGCGCTGCGCAATTACAAGATCGAAGGATTTTCGGTCGAACGGCTGATGACCTTGCTCACCGCGCTCGACCAGGACGTCGAGATCGTCATTCGCAAGAAGCCCAAATCGCGGCCGACCGCGCGCATCAGCGTGGTGGCGGCGTGAGGCTTGGACGCTTGCGTTCGAGCGGAAGTTGACTAGCGTTCGTCAAAGAGGATTCGCTTGATGTCTAAAACGCCGACGATGAATACGCTGTTTTACGGCGATAACCTCAATATTATGCGCGATTACATCGATCCCGCATCGGTCGATCTCGTCTATCTCGATCCGCCATTCAACTCGAGCGCCACTTACAACGGGCTATTTAAATCGCCGAGCGGCGAAGGCAGCCAGGCGCAAATTGAGGCGTTCGAGGATTCCTGGCACTGGAATGCGCACGCCGAAGACGCCTTCGACCAAGTGGTCAAATCTGGTAACTCCGACGCCGCTGAAATGTTGCGCGCTATGCGCTCGTTTCTGAAAGAAAACGACATGATGGCTTACTTGGCCATGATGGCGGTGCGGCTATTGGAATTGCACCGCGTCCGCGATGACGGAGCCAATCCAAGGGGCTACAAGGGGGCAGAGGATTTCCCTGATGCCCGACAAGCCGCCCCCCTTCTGGCGCACCAAGCGCATGTCCGAGATGACCAAGACGGAGTGGGAGAGCCTGTGCGACGGCTGCGGCCGCTGCTGCCTCAACAAGCTGATCGACGAGGACACCAACGAGACCGTGTTCACCGACGTCGGCTGCAAGCTGCTCGACGGCGCTACCTGCCGCTGCACCGACTATGCCCACCGCCAGGCGCGCGTGCGCGACTGCGTGCGGCTGACCCCGCGCAACGTCAAGCGGCTCGCCTGGCTGCCGCCGACCTGCGGCTACCGGCTGGTGGCGGAGGGGCGCGATCTGGCCTGGTGGCACCCGCTGGTCTCCGGCACGCCTGAGACGGTGCACCAGGCCGGCATCTCGGTGCGCGGCCGCGTCACCGCCAGCGAGAAGGACGTGCCGGACGACAAGCTCGAGGGCTACATCGTGAGCTGGCCGGGGAAGTGGCCGAAGGGGGCAAAGCGCAAGCCGGCGAAGGCGAAGGCGGCGAGCGGGAAGCCTTGAGGAACGCGAGCGGTACGATCCGTTGCCTCAAGACCGCGGTTGCTATACATGTATAGCAAATAGGAGTTCATCCGATGCTTGCTCTGCGCCTGCCACCCGCGATCGAAAAACGCCTTGGCGCGTTGGCCAAGAAGACTGGCCGCACCAAGAGCTATTACGCCCGCGAGGCGATTCTGCGGCACATCGAGGATATCGAGGATCAGCATCTTGCGGAGGCGCGGCTCAAGCGTGGCGGACGCAGGAAGAGCCTGAAGGCGCTGGAGCGTCGTAAGGGAGCCACAGACGCCGATTGGCTGCGCTCGCTATCGGCCAATCTCAGCGAATGGTCTTCGCCGGAAGATGCCAAAGCCTATGACGATTTGTGAACGGTTCGACGTCGCCACCGTCCTGTTTCCGTTCATCGATCGCGCACGCGCCAAGCCTCGCCCGGTGCTGGTCCTGTCGGGCGGCGCCTTCAACACCGCGCATGGCGCAACGGTGATGGCGATGATTACGACCGCCGCCTTTACACATTGGCCGAGTGACGTGCCCATTTCGGACCTGGCGCGGGCGGGTCTGTCCGCGCCTTCCGTGGTCCGATTCAAGCTGTTCACTCTGGAGAACGGCATCATCGCGCGGCGCATCGGCCGGCTGTCGCGGGCGGATACGGCAAAGGTCAAGGCGGGGTTGCGCCGCAGCCTCGGGCGGTAGTGCACGCGGACAAGTCCCCCGCAAGGGGAGAGGGAAGTGTGGATGCGTTACCGCCCCCGCGCCCCAATCGGAAAATCGTGCGAGCGCGCGTCGGGCAGCGCATAAGTGAAATGCCACCATTCGCGGAAATAGTTCTTGAAGCCGTGCTGGCGCATGGCGGCGTTGAGCGTTAAGCGCGCGCGTTTCTGCTCGGCTGCAATCGCGTCACTGCGCGTGTGGCTGCGCGCATCGAAGCAGTCGAAGCCGGTGCCCATGTCGAGGCCGTTGTCGGGCGCGCGCTGCGCCGCCGGCCCGGTGCAGGCGCCGTAGCGCGCACCGCGGTCGAATGCTGCTGCCGGCTGCGCCGGCAGCTTGATCAAAGTGAGATCGATGGCGGTGCCGGTGGAATGCGCCGACTGCGCCGCGATGTAGCCGAGCGCGAACAGATTGCGCTTCTCCAGCGCCGGATAGAAACGCTTGGTCGGATCGGCCGTGGCACCGTCTTCAGCCCAGCGCGCCATGGCGGCGACGGCGCGGCGCGGGCGGTAGCAGTCGTAGACCTTGAGACTGAGTTGCTGGCGCGCCAGATCGGCTTGCACGCGAGCGAGCGCCTGCGCCATCTCGCGCCGCAGCACGCATTCGGCCGCGCCGTAGCCGGGCAGCGGACGGCCGACGAAGTTGTCGATGCCGGCATAGCGCATGTCCTGCACGATGGTTGCATCGACCTCGCGCAGATAGACCATGCCGGCGGGCAGGGCATCGCGCGCCATGGCGGGCGCGGCGGCGCCTAAAGCCAATAAAGCCGCGGTGACAATAGACTTCATGCGCTGCACTTTGCCCCGGCCGGCGCGCTCATGCCACCCCCGCGTTGGGCCCCATTGCCGCGGCGCGCCCGGTGGACAATTGTCATCGAACCGTCATTTGACCGACGTAATGGTTCCTCGCCATGATCGTGCCAACAAGGATAGCGCCATGACCGAACGCCCCTTCAATGTGCTGTTTCTCTGCACCGGCAATTCGGCCCGCTCGGTCATGGGCGAGGCCATACTGAACCGGGTCGGCGCCGGCAAATTCCACGCCTACAGCGCCGGCAGCCATCCCAAGGGGCAGGTGCATGCGGAAACGCTGCGTTTGCTGGTGGGCCTCGACTACGACACGTCCAGCTTCCGCTCGAAGTCGTGGAGCGAGTTCGCCCGGCCGGGCGCGCCGGCGCTCGATTTCGTGTTCACCGTCTGCGACGACGCCGCCGGCGAATCCTGCCCGGTGTGGCCGGGCCAGCCGATGACGGCGCATTGGGGCATTGCCGATCCGGCCGCGGCCACCGGCTCGGCCGCCGAAGTGGCGCTGGCGTTCAAGCAGGCCTACCGTCTGCTGGCGCAGCGCATCGGCATTTTCGCTTCGCTGCCGATTCGCTCGCTCGACCGCTTGAGCTTGCAGGCCAAGCTCAAGGAGATCGGGCGCGGCGAGGGCGCCAGCGCCAAGGCGGCGGCCGCCCCGAGCGAGCGCGTTTAACCCATGTCCACTTTCGAACGCTATCTCACCGTTTGGGTTGCTCTTTGCATCGTGGCCGGGATCGTGCTCGGGCACTTCTTTCCTAGCGTTTTCCACATCATCGGCGCGGCCGAGATCGCCAAGGTCAACATGCCGGTGGCGGTGCTGATCTGGCTGATGATCATTCCCATGCTGGTGAAGATCGATTTCGCGGCGCTGGCGCGGGTCAAGGAGCATTGGCGCGGCATCGGCGTCACGCTCTTTATCAACTGGGCGGTGAAGCCGTTCTCGATGGCGGCGCTCGGCTGGCTGTTCATCGGCTGGCTGTTCAAGCCCTATCTGCCGGCCGACCAGATCAACAGCTACATCGCCGGCCTCATTCTGCTGGCGGCGGCGCCGTGCACCGCCATGGTGTTCGTCTGGAGCAACCTCTCCGACGGCGAGCCGCATTTCACCTTGAGCCAGGTCGCGCTCAACGACCTGATCATGGTGTTCGCCTTCGCGCCGATCGTGGGGCTGCTGCTCGGCCTGTCGGCGATCACCCGTGCCGTGGGAGACGTTGCTGCTGTCGGTCATCCTGGCGCAGCCCTTGATCATCGCGATTCTGGCGGTGCCGATCCTGATCCAGGTCTATTTCAATGCCGGGCTGGCTTATCTGTTGAACCGTGCCGCCGGCGAGGCGCATTGCGTGGCCGCCCCCTCGGCGCTGATCGGGGCGAGCAATTTCTTCGAGCTGGCGGTTGCCGCCGCCATCAGCCTGTTCGGCTTCAACTCGGGCGCGGCATTAGCGACCGTGGTCGGCGTGCTGATCGCGGTGCCGGTCATGCTGTCGGTGGTGAAGATCG
>JACQDO010000380.1 GCA_016201085.1 Hyphomicrobiales bacterium
CGGGCGTGCTCGTTCAGTACTTGCCGCTCGTGAAGGACCGCATCACCGGCATCGTCTCCCGCGGCGGCTCGATCATGGCCAAGTGGTGCCTGTCGCGCCACAAGGAGTCGTTCCTGTACGCACGCTTCGACGAGATCTGCGACATCATGCGCAAATATGACGTGTCGTTCTCGCTCGGCGACGGCTTGCGCCCCGGCTCGCAGGCCGACGCCAACGACCGCGCGCAGTTCGCCGAACTGGAGACGCTGGGCGAGCTGACGCAGATTGCCTGGCAGAAGGGCTGCCAGGTGATGATCGAAGGCCCCGGCCACGTGCCGATGCACAAGATCAAGATCAACATGGACAAGCAGCTCAAGGAATGCGGCGAGGCGCCGTTCTACACACTCGGGCCGCTCACCACCGACATCGCGCCGGGCTACGACCACATCACCTCCGGCATCGGCGCCGCCATGATCGGCTGGTTCGGCTGCGCCATGCTCTGCTACGTGACGCCGAAGGAGCACCTCGGCCTGCCCGACCGCGACGACGTCAAGACCGGCGTCATCACCTACAAGATCGCGGCGCACGCCGCCGACTTGGCCAAGGGCCACCCGGCCGCGCAACTGCGCGACGACGCGCTATCGCGCGCGCGCTTCGACTTCCGCTGGGAGGACCAGTTCAACGTCGGCCTCGATCCCGACACCGCGCGCGAATATCACGACGAGACGCTGCCGAAGGAGGCGCACAAGGTGGCGCATTTCTGCTCCATGTGCGGCCCGAAGTTCTGCTCGATGAAGATCACGCAGGATGTGAGGGATTATGCGAAGGGGTTGAATGATCCGCTCAACCCTCATCCTGAGGAGCCCGGCGTAGCGTCAGCGAAGCCGGGCGTCTCGAAGGATGAGGCCGAGAAAGGCATGGCCGCGATGTCGGAGAAGTTTAAGGCGATGGGCCAGCAAGTCTATGTCGATGCCGCCGAGGCCGTGAAGGAAAGTAATAAAGCGTTCTGAATGAGTGCGGCTTGTCCGCCGTAGCGCGTCCTGTCCGCCGTAGCTCGCGTGCGAGCGAAAGTGGAAGCGCGAAGTCGGAAGAAGGTGAAGGAGAGTAATAGGGTGTTGTGAGCTTGCAACCGCAACCAAGCGGATTAATGGTCAGCATAACGTGGCGGTACACGGCGCCGCTGAATGTTATCTAACATTTTGTTAGCTTTTTCCTGTCTTGCAGCTTGATCGGCCATGGTGGCCTGAACTGTTGCGTTAGCATCTCTAACCTCACCTACAGCGGCCGAGACATCTTGAATTGCGTCAACCACCCTCTCGTTATTTTCGGCCATTGACGATGAAAGATCATTGATGCGGTCACCAAGAGTTTCAATCGATCCCTGCAACCGTTCACCAACGCCATAGATGGCTTCGCCCAGACTACTAAATCCAGCAAGCGTAGCCCGGATTGAGCGCAGCAAAATCCGGGACCAATCTCTCCGCATGCCCCGGATGTCGCAACCGCTACATTCGAGCTACGGACCCGCCTCATAAAACGAAACGGCCGGGCTCTCGCCCGGCCATCGCGTCATTGTTGCTTGGCGGAGGCGCGCCCGCGCCGCTCACCTCACCGTGATCGCCAGGCCATTGAGGTCCGCGCTGACAATCGCGCCGACGGAGCTGCCGCTTAGCGTCAGCACCGCGCCGTTCTGGTTGGTCAGCACGATCGCCTGCGCGCCCCGGCCGACCGCCGCGCCGACATTGCCCGCCGCATAGACGCCGGAAACATCGCGCGGGCTGCGGATGTTGCTCACCGTGCCGCGGAAGCGTGTCTCGGAGGCGCCGAAGGTGAAGCCCCAGCTCACCCCGCCGATCGAGAGCGGATAGCTGCGGCCGTGAAAATTGAGCGCGCCGCTGCCGCCCGAGCCGCCGACGATGAAGCCGGCCTTGACGACGCGGAAGCTGATGCTGCCGCCGTCGGCATAGGCGGCGGACGCAAGGCTCAAGCCCGCGATGGCGACTAGCGCGATGAGGCCGCACCGCCATAGTTGAGATATTCGCATGTTGCCCTCCTGGATGAACGTTTCAAATCGGAAGCGCCAATCGGCCGCCGTTGCCGGGCGGCCATGGAATCGGTCGAAGCAGAGCGATAATACGCCTGATGGAACAAAGTTCCATGGACGGAACGGGGCAGAAACCGGGTGCCCAAATCGGGTGTCCCACCACCTTTCCGCTCGCCATTCTCCGTCAATACGACGGAGACCAGCCCATGCCCTTCCGCATTCGCGGCCTCGACACCGCACCTTTCGCGCATCTGTTCGCGCTCACCGATACCGAGCTCGCCACGCAGGGCGCGCTGCGCAAGATCGCCGACGGGCCGCACCCGTGCCGCATCAGCCTCACCGACGCGACGCCGGGCGACGCGGTGATCCTGGTCAATTACGGGCATCACGCCGTTGCCTCGGCTTACCGCATGCGCTTTGCCATCTATGTGCGCGAAGGCGAAGAGACATATGACGCCGTAGACCAGGTGCCCGCGCAGTTGCGCCGGCGCACGCTCGCCGTGCGCGGCTTCGACGCGCGCGGCATGATGACCGGCTGGGAACTGATCGAAGGCATCTTCCTGGAAGAAGCGATCGAGCGGCAGTTCGCCGACGGCAGCGCGCGCTATCTGCACATCCATTTCGCCGCGCCCGGCTGCTATGCCGCGCGAGTCGAACGCGCGTGACGCGCCACTTCGACATTGGTTAACAATTCGTTTCCGCGGCTTCCCTCCGCTACCACTCCCCTTCGCGTATTTCGATCTAAGTATTTCTACCCAATAGCCGCCTGCCACTTCCGCGGGCATGAAATATGCTGTCCGCGCCGGCACTGATTCGTTTTTGTCGTGCAGGCCAGAAGTCCGCGGCTCGGGCAGCGTCCCATCAAAGCGTCTCTTGAAATTTGCAATGCGGTATCCCGTAGGTGGCGTCGGCGTCGCCCCGTTGGGCCTATTCCCGCAACAGACCAGCAAAGAGACAACGACCCATGCACACGATCGCTTTGGTTTCGCAGAAGGGCGGCAGCGGCAAGAGCACGCTCGCCATCGGGCTCGCGGTAGCTGCCATGCAGCACGGCCATAAAGTCTGCGTGCTGGAGGCCGATCCGCAGGGCACCGTTTCCAGTTGGGCCCGCCGTCGCGCGCATGCCGAGCCGGTGGTCGAGCCGGTGAGCGCCGACGCGCTCGACTACAAGGTGCCGTTTCTCGATCGCTGCGGCGTCACGCTGGCGATCATCGACACCGCCGGCGGCCACAGCGCCGATACCGAAGCCGCCATTCGCGTGGCCGATCTGTGCCTGATCCCGTCGCGTCCGAGCCCGGCCGACATCGAGGCCACGGCGCCGACGCTCGCCGCCATCCGCGCCAACGACAAGCCGTTCGCCTTCGTGCTCAACCAGACGCCGGTGCGCAGCACGCGCGTCAACAATGCCGCCGCCGCGCTCAGCGAAGACGCGACCTCGCTCAACAACCTGGGCGTGCTGGCGCTGCCCTACATCGCGCTGCGCAACGATCAGCAGGACGCGCTCGGCGCCGGCCTCGCGGTCACCGAATACGCGCTGGAAGGAAAGTCGGCGGATGAAATCCGCAACCTATGGCAGTGGGTGTGGCGCAAGCTGACGGTGACGGTGCCGGTGCAGGACCACGTATTTCCGGCCAATCAGCAGACGGAGTTGCGCGCGGCGATCTAGCTCTTACCGGCCGCATCGCTCACCGCCTTGAGCAGCGTGAGCAGGGCGCGAATGATCGGGGTGGCGATGCCGTGCCGCTCGCCGGCGGCGACAATCGCGCCGGGGATCGCCGTCTCCAGCGGGCGCCCGGCCAGCCGGTCGAAATACATCGAGGTGCCAAGGTCGGGCGAATAACCGAGCAACTGCGTCATGATGCGCTGCGCCTCGTCGGGCGCAAGCTTGGCGCCTTCGGCGCGGCCGACCGCGACCGCTTCCGCCAGCACGTCCATGCAGAGCGCATGCACGTCGGGGCGGCGGAACACGCTCTGCCGTTGCAGCGTCAGCGCCGAGATCGGATTGGCGGCGACGTTCATCAACAGCTTGCGCCAGAGCAGCGTCTTGAAATCCTCGGAGAGCCGCACGCGTAGCGGCGTGCCCGCGAACAATTCCGCAAAGGCGCGGCCGGCCGCATCGTCGGCCACCACGTAGTCGTCGTTGCCGACCGCGTTGAAGCGCACGCGGTCGGGGCCGAGCCGCTCGGCATTGGTATAGACGATGACCGGAAAAACCGTCGCGCCGCCGGCCAGCGGCGCCACGCTCGCCACCTGGTCGATGCCGTTCTGCAGCACCGCGACTTTGGTGGCAGGCCCGCACAGGCGTTTGAGCCAGGGCGCGGTCGAGGCGGTGGCATGCGTCTTGGTGCAGAGCAGAACCCAGTCGACCGGCGTTGCCGCGGCCGGATCGGTGAGCGCGCGCAGGGTGACCTCGGTCGTCTCCTCGCCGCGCTCCAGCGTCAGACGGTCGAGCGGCCGGCGCACGCAGGCGACGATGTCGTGCCGACCGGCGGCGGCCAGACAGACGGCGGCGATGCCGCCGATGCTGCCAAGGCCGACGATGGCAACCGTCTGGCGCCTCACCGCTTGAACAACCCCATGATCGCCGCCTTGGCCAGCGTGTTGAAATTCAGGTTGAAGCCGACCACCGCGGCGCTGGTGTCGGCCGCGACGGGCAATTTCTCCGCGCCCACCGCGAACACCGTGAACAGATAGCGGTGCGGATGGTCGCCTTCCGGCGGGCACGGGCCGCCATAGCCGGGCGCGCCGAAGTCGGTACGCGTTTGCAGCGCGCCCGCCGGCAACGCGCCGCCTTGATTGCCGGCGCCGAGCGGCAGCTCGGTGATGGTGGCCGGAATGTTCACCGCCAGCCAGTGCCAGAAGCCCGAGCCGGTCGGCGCGTCGGGATCGTAGCAGGTGACCGCGAAACTCTTGGTGCCGGCGGGCGCGCCCGACCATTTGAGATGCGGCGAGCGGTTGCCGCCGGCGCAGCCGAAACCGAAATCGGCCGACAGGATGTGGTCCTTCGGCAGATAATCGCCATCCTTGAAGTTGTTGCTGGTGACCGTGAAGGCCATGGTCCGTCTCCTCTATTGCGCTTAACCTGGTTTCCCCGAATCGTATCCCGGATCGGACAAAGCGCAATGGGCACGCTGTCGCTCAACCCCTTCGACGCCGCCGTCTATGTCGTGGCGCTGGTCGCCGTGGTCGTGGGCTTCAATGCCGGCCTGCTGCGCAGCCTCGCCACCATCTTCGGCTATCTGGTGGCGGCGCCGGTGGCGGTGGCGGCGACGCCGCCGCTGTCGAAATTCTTCACCGAGTTGTTCCATTTGCCGCCGACCCAGCCCTGGGTGGAATTCTGCGCCGTGTTCCTGGCGGCCGGCCTGGTGCTGAGCTGGATGTGCCGCGCCGCGGTGAGCGAACTGATCGGCCCGCGCGTCAGCTTTCCCGATCGCGTGGCCGGCGCGCTGCTCGGCGCCGTGCGCATCGCGCTGTTGGCCGTACTGCTGGTGCTGATCTTCGACCGCATCATCCCGGCCGGCCGCGAGCCGTCCTTCCTGGTCGGCTCGCAATTGCGGCCGTTCCTGTCGGAGGCCGGCCGCATGGGCCTGCGCTCGCTGCCGCCGGACGTGACGGAATTCATCGACCGCCTGAAGCGCGCGCGCGGCATCTGAGCGGCGATCGGCGGCCTGGGCAAGCGGCCCGCCTTGCCGTATTTTAAGGACATGCAACGTCCATGTCCGCGAGGTTCCCATGGCCGAAGTCACCTATGAGATCGTCGAGCACGATGGCGGCTGGGCCTACAAGGTCGGCGGCGTGTTCTCGGAACCCTACCCGACCCATGCCGCCGCGCTGAAGGCCGCCATCGCCGCCGCCGCCGAACAGGGCGTGCCCGGCGAGACCGAGCAGATCGAATTCGAGGACGAAGAGGGCAAGTGGCACACCGAAACCGCGCGCGGCAGCGACCGGCCGGCCACCGTGGTCAAGGATAAGGAGTAAGCGACGCCCGCGCTACTCCGCCGTTTCTTTTTTCTTTTTCTTCGTCTTCTTCGCAACCGGCGGCGCCAAGGCGGCGGCAGCCGCGAGTTCGGCGTCACGCGCCAGCCGCAAGGCTTTCAGCCGCGCGGTCTTGGCACGGCTAGCGATGGCGGCGTTTTCGTAATCGATCATCGCGCGCTTGCCGTCCTCGGCCTGCCGCGCCTTCTTGAATTCCTTGTTCGCCGCGTTCTTCTTCGGATCGTCTGCCACTCACGGCCTCCATCGCTGAAACATCGAATGTGTGGGCGGCGCACCTGCGCGCCCTCGCTTGTAGGCGGCGTCGTCCGAGTTACTTGCCGGCGGCTTTGCGCAGCGCGTCGTTGATGCGCTCCTGCCAACCCGGCCCGCTCTCCTGGAAGTAATCGAGCACATCGCGGTCGATGCGCAGCGAAACCAGCTCCTTCACGCCGGGTAGCGAGGCGGTTTTCGCAGGCGCCGGTCCTGGCGCCGGCTTGGCGGTGGCCTGCTTGAAGGCCTTCTCGGCCGCCTCGCGCGAATCGGGAATACGCCGTGTCATGGCGGCTTATTAGCACAACCGGAGATCATTGAGCGCGTTTCAATTCGATTGAATGGGGAACGCGCTCCGGATTCCTTATTTGGTCGCATTTTCCACGGCGAACCGGTACCCCACATCGCCGGAAGATGCCCTAGGCCCGGGCACAAGGGGCAGTTGCTCTCACTGCCACAGGCCGTAACTGGCCCATTGGGTTTGCGGTATTTCCGGCCCGATCGTGTAGCTGAACGCCACCACGTCCAAGCGGTCGGGCGTGGCCGTGCAGCTATAGGACAGCGTGAACCACTTGCCGCGGCTGCGGAAGGCGCCGCCTTTGACCTCGATGGTGTCGTTTTGCACGCGCGGTTCGGTCATGGCATTGGCCACGGTGCGGTCGGGGCGGAAGTTCTTGTCTTCCTTGCGGATGCGCGCCATGGCGGTATAGCCGCAAAGTTGTTCGAGCCGCTCGGGCGGGGCCAGCATCTGTAGACTCTTGGCGAAACGCTCATCGGCGCCCATGGCCTGCGTAACGGCGATCGCGCCCAGGCCGATCGCCAACCCCAGCACCCGCATACCGCAAGCCCCCGATCTCGCGCCCAGGCGTCATTAAGGCGGTTGCCGCCGGTCAATGCAACCGGCGCCGGCCGCTTGTCCCAAACAAATGTGACCTGGAAGCTACTTCGCGCGCTTGTAGAAATTCGAGGCGCGGCCGCGCCCGCCGGCGACGTTGGGATTGGTGTTGACGAACTCCTCGGCGGTGAGCTTGTCGATGTTGCGTTCCTGCGCCTCGCCCTGCCAGTTCGGGTATGTGCTCGACACGATGTGGAAAGTGACCGTCTTCTTCTCCTCGTTCACCGTGAAATTGCCGAACACCGAGATGCTGCGCCGCATGATGACGGCGTATTCCTCCGGCGTGCCGGTCAGCCGGTTGTTGCTGGCGATCCTGGGCACGTCGCTGGCGACATGGATCTGCGCGAACTGGCCGCCGGCGGTGAAAATGATGATGCCCTTCGGCGTCTCGCCGAACGGGGACGATTTCTTGCCGTCGGGCGCCACCACTTCGGCCACGACGAAATTCCAGCTGCCGGTCAGCTGATCGCGCAAGCTCTTGCTTTGCGCGAAGGCCGGGCCACCGGTCAGCACCAGTGCCAGCACAGCCAATAAAGTGCGAATGCTGCGAATGAATGTCACGATGTTCTCCCAGACTGATTGCGGCATTACGCCGCTTTATGTTTGCGCATGCTATTTACCGAAAACAGGCTTTCCCGATTCAAGTCCGGGGCAGGTTTGTTCGAGATCATGCGCCTCAAACATATTTCGCATCGCGATCGAGCAGTTCGATCGAGATGCCCTGCGGCCCGCGCAGAAAGCAGATCTTGATGCCGGGGCGCGGCACGTGCGGCGGCTTGCTGAACTCGACGCCCTTCGCCTTGAGTTCGGCGGCGATAGCGTCGATGCCGCTCACCGACAGCCCGAAATGGTCGAGGCCCTGATAGGGCGTCACCGGCGGCGAATTGACGCCGTCGCCAGGCTTGACCGGCGCGATGAAGATATTGGCGCCGCCGAGCTTGAGATCGATGCGCGGCTGGCCCTGCTGCATGCTGCGGATCACCTGCGCGCCCAGCATGCGCTCGAACCATTGCGCGGTGCCCTCCGGGTCGGCGCTACGCAGGTGGATGTGGTCCCAGGTGCAGGTCGGCATGATAATACTCTCCATGATGTCTGCGACATCATGGAGGGTCGCAAACGGTCCGGCAATAACCGAAAAAGCAGGACCGCCCAAAAAAGCCGTGGCATCATCGGTCATATCAACAAGCGCCGGTCGAGAACCGGCGCGCTGCAATCGATGGAGGATACTTTGACGACGAGCACGCGCCGGCGCTTTCTCACCCTCACCGCCGCTGCCTTGGCCACCCCGGCCTTGCCGCGCTTAGGGTCCGCCGCCGGCTGGCCGACCGACAAGACGATCCGCGCCGTCGTGCCGTTTTCCGCCGGCAGTAGCATCGATATCCTCGGCCGCCTCGTGCTCGACCCGCTGTCACGCCAACTCGGCCAGACCATCGTGATCGAAAATCGCGGCGGAGCCGGCGGCAGCATCGGCTCGGCGCAGGTCGCCAAGGCGGAGCCCGACGGCTACACGCTGCTGGTCAACGCCGCCGCGCATTCGGCCGCGCCGGCCGCGTTTCCCAATATCACCTACGATCCGGGCAAGGACTTCGCCGGCGTCGCCATGTTCGGCGTGGTGCCGAACGTGTTCGCGGTGGCGCCGTCGTCCGGCATCAAGACGCTGCCGGAACTGGCGGCCAAGGCGAAAGCCTCCGGCACCATGACCTTCTCCTCCGCCGGCGTCGGCAGCGCCACGCATTGGGCGGCGGAGCGCTTCCTGCTGAGCGCCGGCATCAAGGCGACGCATGTTCCGTTCCGCGGCGGGCCGGAGGCGCTCACCGAAGTGATGACCGGCCGCGTCGATTTCTGCGCCATCGGCATTCCGTCGACGCTGCCGCTGATCAAGGACGGCCGCTTGCTGCCGCTGGCGGTGAGCACGCCGAAGCGATCCGCGGCGCTGCCCGACGTTCCGACCATTTCCGAAGTGGGCTTCAAGGATGCCGAGTACCTGTTCTGGAACGGCATCCTGGTGCCGGCCAAAACTCCGCGCCCGATCGTCGAGCGGCTGCACGCGGAGACCCAGAAGGCGCTGGCGCTGCCGGACGTGCAGGCCAAGTTCAAGCCGCAAGGCGTCGAGCCGCTGCCGCTCACACCGGCCGAGATCGACGCCCTGATCGCCAAGGAGATCGCCAGCAATATCGCGCTCGCCAAGGCGGCCGGCCTGAAGTTCAACTGACGCCGCCGTCATTGCGGGTGAGCCACCGCCGTCTGCACGCCTAGGTTGATCCAGATCAATACGGCGGGCGGGCGGCGAGAGCAGACTACCGCCACCGATGGGTATTGCCATGGGGTGGTGGAACGGCTTCGGGTCGGCGTCTTGGCTGAGTTACGGGCCGATCATCATGCTCGTGCTCATGGCCGGCGGCGGGCTCCTGGTGTATTTCATGATGCGTGGACAGCGCGGCGAAATGCGCAACGATATTGCGTTGCATATCCTGAAAGAGCGCTACGCGCGCGGCGAAATCGACAAAGACGAGTACGAGGAACGCCGGCGCGGGCTGGACGCTTAAGCCATGAGCGGACAGCCTAGCAATTGAAGGCCGCGGCGATACGGGCGGGCTTCGCCGCATTCGCGCCCGACTTGCTTATTCCCCGCTTCGAGTCCAATCTCCCGGCCAATCGACAAGTCGACCCAAGTCGACCAACAGGGAGCCGTACCATGAAGACCATCGCCGCCATTCTCGCGCTTGCCGGTGCCTGCGTCACGACCACCGCAGCCTTTGCCGTCACCACCGACGACGTCAAATGGATCAACGCCTGCGTGAAGGACAACAAGGGCGCCGCGGCCGATGCGGTGATCCTGAAATACTGCACCTGCATGAACGAGAAGATGGACAACAACGAAAGCCAGTCCATCACTCAGTGGGAAAAGACCCACGTCGCCGAGCGCAAGGCCTGCGACAAGGAATCGGGCTGGAAGTAACCGGCGCAGCCGCCGCAGCTCTTCTTCTCGAAGCCCGCTGTTCGAAAATTGAAACGATGACGCGCCGCGCGAAATAAATATCCGGATGTTCGCATGGCGCGCAAGGCCATTCACGCGGCGGGAGGCATCGTGGTGCGCGGCGGAAAGCGACCGCTGCTCGCCGTCGTGCAGCGCAGCAAGGACGAGCGCTGGGTGCTGCCGCGCGGCAAACTCAAACGCGACGAAAATCCGCTTGCCGGCGCCCGCCGCGAAGCGGTGGAAGAAACCGGCCATCGCGTAAAGGTGCACGAGTTTCTCGGCGCCATCGCCTATACGGCGCGCGGCCAGCCGAAGCTGATGCAGTTCTGGCGCATGCAGGCGGCGGTGCGACCAAGCCGCGACGTGAGCAAGGATATCGCCGCCGTCGAATGGCTGCCGCTCGCGGCGGCGGTGCGCCGTCTGAGCTGTGCGCTGGAAAGACTGTTCCTGCTCAATGTCGGCCGCCGCATGCTCAGGCGCCGCCGGCGCGGCACGGGACACAAGGCGCGTGCCGCCAAGACAAAGGCGGCGCGGCGAAGACCGCGGCGGCGGTCAAGCAAGAAGCGCACGCATCGATCGCTGCATCGCAAACCCCGCAGTGCCGCGCATAAGCCCGCAGCGCACCATGCAACCGCGCCCGCACGCCGTAGCATGCTGGCGCGCATGTTGGGGCGGCTGCGCCGCTAGACGGCGGCCGATCCTGCCGCAATATCGCCTTGAATCTTGCCGAAATTTAATCCGCTCTAAAGTCCCCGATGCCGTTTCCGAATGTCCCATTCACGGCGTATTCACGCGTAAAATAGGAACCTCGCCATCAGCCAGAAGTTAGCGCTGCGGCACTATCGCAGGAAATCATAGCAAGGGGCGTTCAATGGCTACGACCCTGGGATTTAAAGGAAGGTGTGCCATGACGAAGTTGACCAAGACCCTGACTGCTCTCGCGGCCGCCGCGACGTTCGCCGTCGTGGCCGTGGCAGCTCCGCAACCGGCGGAGGCGCGCGGCGGGCGTATCGCCGCCGGCATCATCGGCGGTCTTGCCGCCGGCGCCATCATCGGTTCGATCGCCGCCAATAACGGCTACTATGGCTCCGGCTACTATGGCTCCGGCTAATATGGCTCCGGCTACTACGGCCCCGGCTATTACTATGGGCCCGGCCCGGTCTATTACGGCCCGCGCTGCTACTGGACACGGCAGCGGGTTTGGGACGGCTACGGCTGGTATCCGCGGCGGGTGCGGGTGTGCGACTAAGACGCCAACGTGAACAACAACACCCAACGTGACAAACGAGATGGAAAGGGCCCAGATGCGCCAAGGCGCCGGGCCTTTTTCCGACAAAGCGTTGAACCTGCTTCATCAATTTTTCGACATATTCGGGCCTGCCTCTTTAACCGGAGCCGGGACAGGCTTTAACTTCGCCATCTTGCGACTCGGCCCCGGCCGGCTCGCACCTCTGGAGGGCTAATCCCATGAAAAAGACAATCTTGGCAATCGCGGCCGCGGCGACCATCGCCGCCGGAACCCTGGCCGCTCCGACCACCGCCGACGCGCAACGCTGCCGTGGCTGCGTTGTGGGCGGCGCGATCCTCGGCGGCGCCCTGCTCGGTGCCGCTATCGCCAACAGCCAGCCGCGCTATTACGGCCCGGAGCCGGGCTATGTGGTCTACGACGGCTATGCGCGCGACTTCCCCTATGATTGCCCGGGCGGCTACTGGGCGCGCAAGCCGATCGCCTTCAACGCCTATGGCGAGCCGATCCGCTGGAGCCGTCCGCGGCCGGTCTGCCCTTAAGCTTGGCGTAACGGCCTGGGTGCATGATCGGGGCCGATCCCTATCGGCCCGAGAGGACACCCATGAGACATACGATCATCGCTCTCGCCGCAGCCGCCGTGGTGGCTGCGGCGTCGCCTTATCCGGCGCAGGCCGGTTGCCGCGGTTGCGCCGTCGGCGCCGGCATTGTCGGCGGCCTCGCCGCCGGCGCCATCATCGGCTCGGCCATCGCCAACAGCGGGCCGCGCTATTACGAACCCGCCCCGGTCTACACCGCCCCGCCCCCGGTCTATGTCGAGCCGCCGGATTATGTCGAGGGCCCGGTCTGCCACCTCGAACGCCGGCAGGTGTGGGACGGCTACGCCTACCGCACGCGCCACGTCGAGGTTTGCGATTAAACTCAGCTCCGTCATCCTGAGAGCTTGTGAAGCATTCGGGTTTGCGGTCGTTTTGGATGGTGATGATATCGCCTGCCGGAAGCAAGTCCTCGTGGTAGCTGGCGCGATTTGGGATGGC
>JACQDO010000381.1 GCA_016201085.1 Hyphomicrobiales bacterium
CACATGATATGGTATCAACCTCAGTTCCACACCAGCGGTTCCATGTTCAGCGTCATCATCGCCAGCCACGAATCGGAACGCACGCTGGTGCCGACTTTGGCGGCGCTGGTAACCGGCGCCACCGCCGGCCTGCTCGGCGAGGTGGTCGTGGCCGATGCCGGCTCGCGCGACGCCACCGCCGAGATCGCCGATATCGCCGGCTGTCGCATCGTCAGTTCCGACGCGTCGCTGGGGGCGCGGCTGAAGGCGGCTGCGGCCAGCACGCGCACGCCCTGGCTCATGTTCCTGCGCGCAGGCCTCGTGCCGGAGCCGGGCTGGATCGTGGCCGCCGATGCCTTCATGCAGGCGACCGACGCGCTGGATGGCGCGGCGCGCGCCGCCGTGTTCCGCCCACCGGCTGCGGCCGACCTGCTGCGGCCGGGACTGGCGGAAGTGATGGCGCTGCTGCGCGTGGCGTTCGGCGGCGGGCCCAGGCCCGAGCAGGGTCTGCTGATCGCGCGGCGTTTCTACGACGCGGTCGGCGGTCACCCGCCGCAGGAGGACGCCGAGGCGGCGCTGCTGCGCCAGATCGGCCGCCGGCGCATCGCCATGCTGCCGAGCGCGGCACGTTTCTCGCCCCGATGAGATACTTGACTTTGTCAAGTATCTGACCGATTTTGCCGGCATGACCGCCGCCGGCCCGCAACGCATCGCCGCGGTGCGCCGCTTCAACCGCTTCTACACGCGGCAGATCGGCGCGCTGCGTAAGACTTATCTGAACAGCCCCTACTCGTTGGGGGAAATGCGCGTGCTGTACGAGATCGCGCAAGGTGGCAAAATTGGCGAGCGTCCTACCGCCAGCGACGTCGCGTGCGCGCTCGATCTCGACGCCGGCTACCTTTCGCGCGTGCTGCGCAATTTCGACAAGCGCGGACTGATCTCGCGCAAGACGTCGACCAAGGACGCGCGCCAGAGCCATCTCGCACTCACCGCGCGCGGACAAAAGATGTTCGCGCCGCACGAACGGCGCTCGCAGCGCGATGTCGCCAATATGCTCGGCAAGTTGCGCGACGGCGACCAAACACAACTGGTCGCGGCGATGGGGGCGATCGAGACGCTGCTCGGCGCAGCGCCGAGCGACGCGCCGCGCGCCTATAGCTTACGCGAACCGCGGCACGGCGATTTCGGCTGGATCGTGGCGCGCCACGCCGAGCTTTACGCGCAGGAATACGGCTGGGGCGAGCCGTTCGAGGGCCTGTGCGCGCAGATCGTCGCCGATTTCGTCAACAAATACGACGCCAAGCGCGAGCGCTGCTGGATCGCCGAGATGAACGGCGAGAATGTCGGCTGCGTGCTGCTGGTGAAAGATAAACCTAGCGTCGCGCGCATCCGCCTGCTGCTGGTCGACCCCAAGGCGCGCGGGCTCGGGCTCGGGTCGCGGCTCACCGAGGAATGCGTCAAGTTCGCGCGCGCAATTGGCTACCGGAAAGTCACGCTGTGGACGCACAGCATCCTTGCCGCCGCGCGCCACTGCTACGAGAAGGCCGGCTTCAAACTGATGCGCACCGACAGGCATAAAAGTTGGGGCCGGCCGGTCGTCAGCGAGCACTGGGATTTGCAGTTGTAGCTTACGCTGTGGCTCCCTTCGCCTTCGGCCGCCGCAGGTGCTCATCCAGCCGCGGCAGGATCTCGACGAAATTACACGGCCGGTAGCGATAATCGAGCTGGTGCACCAGGATCTCGTCCCAGGCATCCTTGCAGGCGCCGGGCGAGCCCGGCAGGCAGAAGATGTAGGTCGCATTGGCGACGCCGGCGGTAGCGCGCGTCTGGATCGCCGAGGTGCCGATCTTCTTCTCGCTCACCAGCAGGAACATGGTCGAGAAGCCGTCCATTTTCTTTTCGAACAGCGGCTCGACCGCCTCCGGCGTCACGTCGCGGCCGGTAAAACCGGTACCGCCGGTGGTGATCACCACGTCGATGAATTTGTCCTCGATCCAGTCCTTCACGTGCCGGCGGATTTTCTTGACGTCGTCTTTGACGATGGCGCGTTCGGCCAGCACATGGCCGGCGGCGCGGATGCGTTCGACCAGTGTGTTGCCGGACTTGTCGTCGGCGAGCTCGCGCGTGTCGGATACGGTCAGCACCGCGATTTTTAAAGGCACGAATTGGCGGGTTTCGTCGAGGCCGGGCATCGCGAACCGTTATTGTTCCAGCATGGAAGAAACTCACCTGCGGCCGTTGCCGTGTCAAATCGGCATCGGCCGACCGCGTCGGTTTGCAAAATAAATCGTTGCCGTCCCGAAATAGGTCATTGGTTTTTTCTCTTGATGGTTGTATTCTAAACGATTGCACGTCAGTCCGACTCGGGGAGGGTACGCTCATGCATAACTTTGACAGACGTACATTGTTGCAAGGCGGTGCGGCCGTCGCACTCGTCACCACAGTGCCAACAACGGAGGCGCTGGCCGCAACCGTCACACGCCGCAGCATCGCCTCACTTGCGCTCAACAGCCCCACGCTGAACTCCTATCGCAAGGCGGTCGCCGCCATGAAGGCGCTACCGTCATCCGACCCGCGCAACTGGACCAAGCAGGCGCAAATCCACCTCAACCACTGTCCGCACGGCAACTGGTATTTCCTGCCCTGGCATCGCGCTTACCTGCATGCCTTCGAGAAGCTGTGCCAGCAGCTCTCCGGCGACCCGAACTTCGCGCTGCCTTACTGGGACTGGACCGCCAATCCGCAATTGCCGGCGGCCTTCGCGACGCCGACCTATAACGGGCAGCCCAATCCACTGTTCAACAACACACGCAACTCACAAACCGTCAGCATCCCGGCGAGCGTGGCGGGGCCGTCGGTGATGTCCGGGATTTATGCCGAAACCAATTTCCAGGCCTTCGGCAGCGCCATGCCCACTGGCCAGAACAGCACGGCGCCGACTTGGCAGCGCGCACCCGGCAGTTATGGATCGCTTGAAGGCGGGCCACATAACTCCGTGCATGGCATCGTCGGCGGCGAGATGGCCACCTACATGTCGCCGCTCGATGCGATCTTCTGGCTGCATCACTGCAATATCGATCGGATCTGGGACCGCTGGAACAATCTCGGGCGCGCGAATACGACCAATAACCTGTGGCGCACTTTCGCGTTCAACGGCAATTTCGTCCTGCCCTCCGGCGCCAACGGCACTACGCCGTATAACCCAACGGTCGCCAGCGTGCTCAGCATCCTCGCGCTTGAATATCGATACGACTCGCCACTGGTGGCGCGGCTGTCGGCGGCGCCGGTGCTTGCCAAATTCGTCGACCTGAATAAGCCGTTACACCTGATACAGGCCGACGTCATCGGGCCGGCAAAGATAAACACAGCGCTCGTTACTAAGGTGGCGCTGCGCGCGCCACAGGTTCAGGCGCTCATTGCGGCGGTGCGTCCGATGACCGAGCTCACTGCCGCCGCAACCAAGGAAACGCGAGCGACGGGCCGGGTGATCGCGACCATTCGCGACATAGAACCGCCTATGCAGGGCAATGCCAGCGTTCGCGTTTTCGTGAATTGTGCTTACCTGACGGCCGAGACACCGATCGAGGACCGGCATTACGCAGGCTCATTCAGCTTCTTCGGCATCGGTCACGACGAGCAGCATGGCAAGCTTTCTTACATCATCGACATCACCAACACCGTCGCAAAGCTGCAGCACGCCGGCGAGGACGTGTCGAATGAGATCAACGTTCAATTGATGCCGGTGGCATTGCCGGGAGTTACGCCGGCGAGCGACTTCAAGCCTGGTAAAGTGGAGGTCGCCATATTCTAACCCAATTGGTGGGTCGGCATGAGCGGCCTGGAGAGTTGTCGATGCGAGCCATGATACGATGTTTGATCGCGGGAGCCGCCGCTCTGGCGGCTCTCGCGCTCAGCATATTTGGCGCCACATCACTGCGCGCCCAGGACGCCGAGGCGACCTCTACCATCGAGCGCGCAGCGACGTTGACCGTTCCGCGTCCAACCAGTCCCGACGAAGTCTATCTCGATCTCTGGGTCAAAGCTTACACACCGCCGAGCCGCGGCGCGATCGAGGCGGTGGTATCGATCGGCCCCGCCGGCCACGATGCCGCGATCGAAGTCGGACGTTTCGCAGTGTTTCCATCCGAGCCATTCATCGCAACCGAAGTGAGCCGGCAGCGCGCCTATCGGTTCAATGCTGCGGCCGCGTTGCGCACGCTCAAAGCCAATGACAAATCCATCACTTTGCGCGTCACGTTGGTCTCGCTCATTGCGGACATTCCGGCCGAAGGGGCCAAGCTGTTGCTCGGCAAGGCCACCTTTACGACAGCTCTCGTTCGTTAAAGCTGCACCGCCCGGAACGTGTTGCAGGCCGCCAGCTTGCCCTGCGTGAAGCCGTTCATGAACCAGCGTTTGCGCTGCTCGGCCGAACCGTGGGTGAAAGCGTCCGGCACGACACTTCGCCCGGCGTTTCTTTGCAGCGTATCGTCGCCGATGGCCGATGCGGTCTGCAAGGCCGCATCGATGTCGCCGGGATCGAGAAATTGCTTGCTCTGCTCGGAGCGTTTCGCCCAGATGCCGGCGAAGCAATCGGCCTGCAATTCGACCCGCACCTGGATGCGGTTGGCCGCCGCCTTGTCGCCGGCGGCGCGTTGCTCGGACTGCGCCTTCGGCAAGGTGCCGAGCAGGTTCTGCACGTGATGGCCGACCTCGTGCGCGATCACATAGGCCTGCGAGAATTTGCAGGCCTTGCCCTGGCAGCCTTTGAAGCGAGTCTCGATCGCCCGGAAGAACGAGGTGTCGAGATAGATGCGCCTGTCGTTCGGGCAGTAGAACGGACCCATCGCGGCCTGCGCGAAACCGCAGCCGCCCTGCACCGAGCCGGCGAACAGCCGCAGCTTGGGCGCGCGGTATTGTTGGCCGCCTTCCTGGAAAACCTTGTTCCATGTGTCTTCGGTATTGCCGAGCACGGCTGCGACAAAATCGCCCGCCTGGTCCTTGGGCAGACCGGTGCGCCGGCTGGGCGGCCGATAGGGCTGCTGATATTGCGAGCCGCCGCCGCGGCTGGCCATCTCGGCGCCGCCGATCAGCACGCTTGGATCGATACCGAGCGCCCAGACGATCAGGCCGAGCACCACGACCGTACCGATACCGAGCCCGCCGCCGCCGATCGGCAGCCCGAACCCGCCGCCGCCACCGCCGCCTTCGCGATCGTCCTCGACATTGTCGCTGCGGCGGAAATCATCCCAGCGCATTCAAAAGCCCTCCAAACAACGCATTACGATCATTGCCGAAGCCGCTGTCTGCGTCCAATTCGGGGCCGCCGCCGCCATCGCAAAGTTCCGCTAAGCCCCGGTACAATAGGCAGAATTTGCCCAGTAATGGGACAGTTTCATAAA
>JACQDO010000348.1 GCA_016201085.1 Hyphomicrobiales bacterium
AGGATCCGGCCGATGATCCAGACCGCGCCGAGTGCGGCTGCGATTCCGTCGCTGACATAAACAGCAAACAGCCACAGCGACGGCAGGAAGATCGGCATCCATTCCAGCGTGTTCATCTGCACGCGAAACACCCGCTCGAAATCGACATTGCCCGTGGTCGCCGGCGCCTTCACGCCGTATTTCGCGCGCGCCTTGGCAACCAGCAGCCCGGTGTAGAAATACAGAACGACCGCCAACACGGCGACCAGCGCGGTGTAATGCGGCATGTTCGAACGACCTCCGGGTTGTTATCCTGCCGCGTGAGCGGACGCGCCATTATAGGCGGCCACCCTGCCATTGGAAGAAGCGCGATGCGCTGGCGGTGCGCGCGGCGCAGTAGCGGCATCATCGCCCGAGACATCCCGGAACCAAGGCCCGCACGCTGGCGTTATTTGTCATTGCCAGCGCAGGGCGAGGCGTCCCATGCCAGCCAAAGCGAAAATGAATTGGTTTGCCGCCCTCATGGACCATTTCGCCATGGGAGCGACCGTCGGCATCTATTTGGCGCTGACGATTCTTGTCGGCAATCTCCGGCGCGTCTTCGAGATGATCGAGAACTCCACAGCGCCGAGGATGACGATGGCGCTGTTCGTCGGCGTGATCGCGACAACGATTGCCGTCTTTGCCAGCATAACCGGAGTGATTTTCACGGCGATCGAGCAAGGCTCGTCGGACGAGTAAATTTTCGCCATCGGCAAATGGCGACATTTGCACGGTATTTGCTATGCTTCCCCGCGACGCCGTACCCGCGCCCAACAGCGGCGGCGGAGGGAATGCGAGCATGCGCTTGCCGATAATCGCCATTGCCACCGGCGACCCGGCCGGGATCGGCCCGGAGATCGCGCTCAAGGCCGCGATCGAGGCGCGCGTTACCGCCGCCTGCCGGCCGCTGCTGGTGGGCGATGCGGTGGCGGTGGCGCTGCATGCGCGGGCCGCGCGCCTTTCGCCGCAACTGCGGGTCATCGCGAATATGAGCGAGGCCGACTGGTCGAACGGCGCGGTCAATCTGCTCGCCGCCGGCGACGGCGCCAATGCGCCGGTGAAGTTCGGCTCCGTCGATGCCGCTTACGGCCGCGCCTCGCTGGCCAGCGCCCGCTGCGCCATTCATGCCGCACTCAAGGGCGAGGTTGACGCCGTGGTGGCGGCGCCGCAGACCGAACGCTCGATCGCCTTGGCCGGCATCGCCTTCGACGGCTATCCCTCGTTCGTGGCGCGCGAAACCGGCACGCCGGCCAACGACGTCTATCTGATGATCTGCTTCGACGAAACGCGCATCGTGCATGCGACGCTGCATGTCGGCGTGCGCGAGGCGCTGGCGCTGATCACGCGCGAACATGTCGAGCGGGTGATCCGCGTCACCGACACGGCGCTGAAAAAACTCGGCATCGCTAAGCCGCGTATCTTCGTCAGCGGGCTCAATCCGCATGCCGGCGAAGAGGGCATGTTCGGCCGCGAGGAGATCGAGATCATCGCGCCTGCGATCCAACAATCCCGGGCCAATGGCATCGACGCATTGGGCCCGTTCGGCGCCGACACTTTGTTCCGCCGGCAAGATTGCGACGCCTTCATCGTGATGCTGCACGATCAGGGCCACATCGCCGCCAAGCTCTTGGCCTTCAACCGCACCGCGGGCTTGTCGATCGGCTCGCCGATTCTGTTTTCTTCTGTCGCGCATGGCAGCGCGCACGACATCGCGGGTCAAGGCGTGGCCGACCCGGGCGCCATGATTGAGGCGGTGGCGCGACTGGCGCGCGTCAATACGCAGGGCAAGGATCGCGGCTAGCCACGGTTAAGCAGCGACCGCGCTTCCCCTCTCCCCTTGCGGGAGAGGGTGGCGAGCGCGGAGCGATAGCGAGCGCGAGCCGGGAGAGGGGTCGGCCACGCATGATAGACTGACCCCTCTCCCGCCCTCGCTCGGCTTCGCCTCCGCTCGGGCACCCTCTCCCGCAAGGGGAGAGGGGGAAGTGAGAATGCCGCACGGTTGATCGCTACGGCTTCAACAGCTGAATGCTGTTCGCGTCCGGCGATTTGGGGATCGACTGCATATAGGCATAGATATCCGCCAAATCCGCATCGGACAGAATCGCTTCCCGATACGGCGGCATGGTCCGGTTGCTGTTGCGCACAAAGTTCTTGAAGACGTCGTACGGCAACGCGGTGCGGGAGAGGACCGTGCCGCCGCTGGTCACCAGCGAGCCCTGCCCCAGGAACCCGTGGCACTGCCAGCAGCCGTGTTTAGTATAGGCGGTCTTGCCGTTCTCCGCCGAGGCGGCAAACGCCGCGCCGTTTCCAAGAACCAAGACGGCCAGAAGAAAGGCAAAAGTTTTTTTCATCGCGGCTGCGTCCAGACATTGAGCAAGGCCGGCTGGCCAGATTTGACCACCGCGACGGCTTCCTTGAGCGCGGGCCCGAGCAGGGCCGGATCCTTGATTGGCCCCTTGGCCCACCAGCCCATCGACTCCGCCAGTCTGTGATATTCGATATCCGGATTCTCGATGGCGGTGCCGAGTGGGCTCATGTCGTTGCCGATATTGACGGCGCGGTCGCGGAAATTCGCCAGCCGCTGCACGTGCATCACTTCCTGATGATAGCCGCGGTTGTTGTGCATGATCGCCAGCAGCGGAATCTTGTGCCGCGCCGCCGTCCACAGCACGCCCGGCGCATACATCAGGTCGCCGTCGGACTGGATGGACACGGAGAAGCGGCCGAGATCGCGGTTGGCCAGCGCGGCGCCGACCGAAGCAGGCGCGCCGTAGCCGACGCCGTAGCCGCCGGAGCGGCCCAGCCAGTGGTGATATTTTTCCATCGGCCATAGCCTACTCGGCCAGAAGCTGACATTGCCCTCGGAGGCGACCAGCGACCAGTCGAGATCCTTGATCTGCGCCCAGGTCTCCATCACCAGGCGGGCGGTGCTGATGGGTGAGGCATCCCAGGCAATC
>JACQDO010000349.1 GCA_016201085.1 Hyphomicrobiales bacterium
ACCAGCGACATGTAGGGATTGACGAACACGAAGCCCACGCGGGTCGCCACCTGCATGTCGAAATGCAGATGATAGGTGGTGCCGCGCTCTTTCTTATTGTAGTTGCCGACCTTGCCGATCGTTTCGCCGGCCGCGACCTGTTTGCCGCTGACGATGCCGTCGCCGTCGAGCTGGTTCGGATTCATGTGCATGTAGCGCACGCGCATATGCGTGGTCGGCGTGTTGATGAAGAGATAGACCGCTTCCTGCTTATGGGCGCGCAGAATGACGCCGTCATGCGCGGCCACGATGTCGTGCTGATAGGGCTTGCAGCGGTCGGCGCCCTCGTTGAACATCGTGCAATTGCTCGGCCGGATATCCTGGCCCTGATGGCCTTCGCCGCCGGGACATTGGCCGACGAAGAAACGGCGGTGCTCGCAGAAATTATCGCGCCACGGGTAGGCGTAGTTTTTCGACTCGTCGAACACCAGCGGCCGCCCGTTCACCTTGCAGGAATAGGGCGTGCCTTTGCCGCGCAGGCGTCCGCGCGAGCGGCCGGTGAAATCGCAGTCGCCCCAGTTGTTGAACGATTGCGAGTTGGCGAAGGCGGGCGCCGCCTTCATCGGGAAGCGCAACTGGGCATAGACCGTGTAGTCGGCGCGCCCGCCGAGATCCTTCTTCAAGCCGGTGCCCGGAATGAGGTTGCCCGGACCGAAATAAGTGAAGTCCTTCGATTGGGCTTGCGGCCGATCGAGCGCCACCGGCGCGACGGTCGCGCGCTCCGGCGTTGGCGTGCCGCCGGCCGTCTTGAGCGCGCGCAGGAAGCGCTCGGCGATGCGGTCGGCCTGCTTGCAGCTCAGCAGCTTGGGGCGCGGCCGCGTGTCGCGGCAATAGATCGCTGCCACATAGATGACGCCGAAGCGCTGGAAGCTGTAGCGCACATAGTCCTCGTGCAGGACGCGGCGGATGCCGGTAAATTCGCCTTCCAGTTCCTTGACCGCCTCGCCGTCCGGCAGCGGGCGGCCGTCGAGCTCGTAGACCATGGCGAAACCGGAGAACAGCACATAGGCCGGCTCGCCGTAGCGGATGTCGGACAGTTCCTTGACCTCGCCGGTGCGCAAGGAAAACGCCGCATCGAACCCGGAAGGCCCGGCCTGGAAAAAGGCGGTGGCATGGAAGCCGCCGCGCATGAAACTGTCGACCAGAACTTCGGGCTTGTCGGCCTGCGCCTTGCGCAGCGCGTCGATGTCGAGCGGCAGCAGCACCGGCACCGAACTCTTGTCGATATCGGGGAAGCGCGATTTGCTCGCCGCGTTCAAGGTTGCGAAGCTTGCCGCCGGCGTGACGCCCGGCTGCCCGGTCAGACTGGCGGCCGCCGCCTGCCAATCGACCTGGTAGGGCAAGATGTGCGGGCTGGCCATCTCCTGCGCCGCGGCGGCATGGACGGTGAGCAGCGCAAGCAATATGAGAACGGCACGCAGCAATCCGGGTCTCCCGATTCCGCGCACAAGTTAGAGGAGTCGCGGTGCGGCATACAAGGGCGGCGTCCGGGTGTAGTGTGAACGTTTATTCATTGGAGCGGCGCGTGCCATGACGGTCAATGCAGCGGGCAGGCAGGCAGCCACGGGCGCCGATCGCGAGCCGGAGATCGTCGAGAGCGGCGGCACGGCCAGGCTGCATCTGACGCTGGCCACCACCGATTATGACCATGTGCGCGACCTGCACAGCGGCGCGGTGCGGCCGGACGGCATCGTGCTCACCGCCTTCACGCTGCCGGTGGAGGAGGTGTTCTTCCGCTTCATCAAGAACCGCGAGTGGGACATTTCCGAAATGTCGTTCGGCAAGTTCATCGGCTACGCCTCGCAAGGCAATTCGCCGTTCATCGGCATTCCGGTTTTCCCGTCACGCGTGTTCCGCCATTCGGCCTTCTATGTGCGCAGCGATCGCGGCATTGCCACGCCGAAAGACTTGGAGGGCAAGAGCGTCGGCATTCCGGAATGGGCGCAGACCGCCGGCATCTATGCGCGCGGATTCTTGAGCGAGATGGCGGGCGTCGATCTGCGCAAGATCAAATGGGTGCAGGCCGGCACCAACCAGCCGGGGCGCGACGAGAAAGTGGCCTTCACGCTGCCGCCGGGTATTCAATATTCGCAGCGCCCCGACTCCAGCCTGTCCGCCATGCTGCGCTCGGGCGAAATCGACGCGGCGCTGGCGGCGCATGCGCCGGACGCCGTCGCCGACAGCGGCGGCAAGATCGTGCGGTTGTTCCCGAATTACCGCGCCGACGAGCGGCGCTATTTCGCGGCGACCGGCATCTTCCCGATCATGCATGTGATCGCCATGCGCCGCGCGCTGTTCGAGCGCTATCCGTGGGTCGCGATGAATCTGTACAAGGCGTTCGAGGAAGCCAAGCAGCGCAGCCTCGAACGCCTGAACGACATCACCGCCTCGCGCATCCCGGTGCCGTGGTCGGCGTCCGTGCTTGGCGAATTCGCCAAGGGTTTCGGCGCCGACCCATTCCCTTACGGGCTGGAGCCGAACCGCAAGACGCTTGAGGCCTTCTGCCGCTTCGCGCAGGCGCAGGGCATCACCGCGCAGAAGCTTGCGCCGGACGATCTGTTTCCCCAGGAGATGCGGGCGAGCGTAAGGGTGTAGACGCGGACGCCGCGCGTAAAAACATCAAAAAAATTCTCCGACAGCCAAGTGCCCGCACTTGCTGCGAAAATACCTTTGAAAAAAAACTTATCCTCACCCCTCCCGAGCGCCCTTATATTGAACGCGTCCGGTTCTTCGAGGGGCGCTGTCATGAGGCGTCTGATGGTAGAGCCGCCTTAACTGGGCCGATATCGGGTCAACCCGACATCGGCGATGCGGCGCCTGCGGGCAGGGGATGAACGCACCCCTAACCCCCGGGCGGCGCCGGACCCCGCCTGG
>JACQDO010000360.1 GCA_016201085.1 Hyphomicrobiales bacterium
AGCCAGCGGCTCACGCCCGACGGGTGTGGACAAATAAAGCCGGCCACCGGGTGCCAAGACTCGCTCCAGCTCATGCAGGCCGGCGATGGAACCCGATGGATCGATCGGATCTCCGTAGCGACCGAGGCCGATGTGTTCGATGACGTGCAGGCACGACAAGGACGCGATAGAGCCATCGGCGAAAGGCAGCCGCTTGATGTCGCCGGCAACCGGCGCGATGCCCGCGTGACGAACGCGCAGCGGCCGGTAGTCGACAAACACGAGCGGAACATAGGCCGACAATATGCCGAGCATACGATTGTCCGAACCCACGTCCACGTGCCGCGGCGGTTTTGCGTTTGCGAGATTATGCGCCAACCATGCCGCTTGATAATAATAATGCGGATCGAACGGCGTATGACTGACGCGGTCCATCAGACAGGGCCACAGATCGACAAATCGAGCGTTGTCCCCGCCGCCGGCCCGGCGGTAGCGAAGCCATTCGGCGAAAAAGGCCGGCAATCGGATCATCGATGCGATCCGACGGGGGTCCACAAAAGGCAGAACCCAGTTTTGCGCGACTTTCCGCCACATTAGTCCGGTCCGGGTTGGTCGAAGTTTGCGGCTAGGCAAGATAGGCTGCCACATTTACAAAAACAGATAATTATACGATCCGAAGTCGGCATAGCCTTGCTTCACCCAACGGTTGACATCGCTTGGATGTATCGGGCGCTCCTCGCGATTGGCGGTTCTGGCTTCATATCCCCTCCGCCAGAACATCTCGAATGTATTGTGGAACTTGTCATTCAACCCGCCTGGAAAATTCTCTCTGAGGCAGATTTCGACCAGCCACGCAGGCCTTGGCGAGAGAGCGAGCGTGTGCTCGGCGCCGTTGAGAACCTCATATTCAAAGCCCTCGACATCGATTTTGATGAGAATCGGTTGACCGTTAAATCTGCTATTGACGATCACATCGAGCGTGCTGACGGGGACGAGCTCGTGCCGCCGGTCGGACGCCCCCGCCCAGCCGGGCAAAAACGAAGCGCCGGTATTGCCGCCGAACAGGCGTTTGATGCCGGCCTTGCCCGACAGGCCAAGCGGAAACACCTCCACGTCGTGAAAGTCGTTGCAAAGCAGATTGCGGTAGAGGGCGGCGAGATTGACCGCCAAGGGCTCGACGGCAATGACATGCTTGCCCCGCGCCGCGGCAAGGCATGTGTAGAGCCCGATATTGGCGCCGATATCGATGCAGGTCGACGCGCGTTGCAGATGCTTGAGGAATATCTCGGTCTCGTCCGTTTCAAAGGCGCCGGCCGCCATCGAGACGTTACCGGCCAACTTGAAGCCAAACGGCGTCGGCACCGGCGGGGCAAGCGCCGCGCGCTCGTCGCGCATGCTTCGATAAGCACGCCCGACACCGGGCAACCATGAATCGATAATATGCCTTGCAGCTCGGCGGAGAGGACCCATCATGCTCGCCTCATCAGCATCCGCCAGCCCGCCCATTGATAGGCGGCGGCGATGCCGCACACATGCACGACGTTGAGTGCAACGAGTGGCGACAGATAGCCGAAGCGCGGATAGAGCGCCACCGTCAAGACCAGTCGCGCCATGACTTCAACGGATGCAATTACAATCCATTCACGAAAGCGTGCAAAGGAATAAGACAGGATCGACGGCAGGCGCGCCAGTCCCAGCCACACAATCGCCGTCCCGGCCAGCACGAAACCGAGCTGGTCTTTCGGTGCGTGCTCGGCGCCAAGCCAAAGCATGGTGATCCATGGACCGAGCAGCGCATAGGCAAGGCCGCCCGGAATTGCCGTCACCAGCAGCAGAACGGCAATATGCCAATACTGCCGCTTGATTGCGGCGTGCGCATGCGTTGCATCCTGGCGCACCAGCATGGGGCTCCACGATTCCGGAATGCGCCACAACGCAGTAACCCCGACTTCGGCGATCTTCCAGAGCAGGACGTAGCGGGCGGCGGCCTCTGCGCCGCCGAGCCAACCGATCAGCAGCACATCGGATTGCGAGGTCAATATCAGCGCGCCGGACAGGAAGTAGCCGGCGCCCATGCGGCCGGTCAGCCGCGCCAGCAACGGACGCAGCGTAGCGATCGTGTGTCGTGCGATCGGTCGCGCCCCACGCCAGCAGATTGGCAGAAGAAAACGCGCGAACAGCACCGAACCCAGTTGGCAGGCGAAGACGCCGAACAGTCCGCCGCCCCCGCGCAATACAATAATGACCGAAATGGCGTAGGCGAGGACTTGGGCAAATAGCAGGAGATTGACGGCGGCAAGACGCGCGGCAGCGGTCAGCGCCAGACGCTCAACCGCCGTTTCGTAATTCGCAACCAGGAATAAGCCGGCAATAATCGCCGCGCCGAGCGGCACCTGCGAGGTGTCGAGAAACGCGACCATGCCGATGCCGAGCAATGCCGCCGCGGCGCCGTAAGCCAGGTAAATAATTTTTCCGATATCGAGCGCCTGCACAAACGCAGCGTTATTTCCGGTGCCGTAGGCCTCGCCCAGAATGCGTTGCAGGCCGCCGCTGAGCCAGCCGACGCCGATGGTCGCGTAATTGATCAGCGCCAGCATCAACACGAGGATGCCAAATCCCTCCGCACCGAGCGTTCGCAGATAGATCGGAACCAGAATCACCTGCGCGATGATCCCACCCGCCATCGCCAAGTAACCGCTCAGCAAGCTCAGCGGATATTCGCCGAGCAGCCGCATTCGCAGTTGGGTGAATGGGGACATATCGATTTGGTTCACGCGCCGGACGCGCCACGTGCCCAGCGCTCGCGCCAGGCCTCGAACATCAGCGCCCCCCACAGCAGATGTTGCCAATTGCGATGTCCGCTGAGGTGCTCCGCCCAATGCCGGCGCACCAAGGCGGTGTCGAACAGGCCGGCTTCGCGCAGACGTTTTTCCGCCAGCAGCGTTTCCGCCCAATCGCGCAAGGGTCCGCGCAGCCATTCGCCGAGCGGAATACCGAAGCCCATCTTGGGACGCTCGACCAAATCCTGCGGCACATGACGATCGAGCACCTGCCGCAGCAGCCACTTGCTCTTGCCGCCGCGTATTTTGGCGCGCTGCGGCAGGCTCCAGGAAAATTCGACCACGCGGTGGTCGAGTAGCGGCACGCGCGCCTCCAGCGCCACCGCCATGCTGGCGCGGTCGACCTTGGTCAAAATGTCGTCGGGCAAATAGGTGGCGAGGTCGTAGAGCTGCATGCGATCGAAAAGCGAAGGCATTTCCGCGGCGAGCGAAGCGTCCCAGATAATGCCTTTGGGTTCCGTCGTGCCCGGCATGACTTCATCGGGTTCCCAGTGGGTGATGAGCCGGCGGTAGACGGCGTCGCCATCGGGCAGCGCCAGCACCGACGCGCTCTTGTGCAGCTTGTCGCCGATCTGCGCCGGCAAGCGCGCCGGCAGGAACGACAACAGGCGCGACCAGCGATCGGGCGAAATGCCGGTCAGCGCCGCCGCCATGCCCCGCCGCACGGCGCGCGGCAACAGCGACATGCTCTGCCAAAACCGCTGCGTCAGCCGGTAGCGGTTGTAGCCCGCGAACAGCTCGTCGCCGCCGTCGCCGGAGAGCGCCACGGTGACATGCGCGCGCGTCATTTTGGAAACCAGATAGGTCGGGATCTGCGAGGAATCGGCGAACGGCTCGTCGTACCATTCGGGCAGCCGCGGAATCACCTCGAGCGCATGCGCGGGATCGATATAAAGCTCGGTGTGGTCGGTCCCGAGATGCCGGGCGACGCCGGCCGCGTGCGCCGCCTCGTCGTAGCCGAATTCGTGGAAGCCGATCGAGAACGTCTGGACCGGCTGATTGCTCACCGCCTG
>JACQDO010000054.1 GCA_016201085.1 Hyphomicrobiales bacterium
CGCCGAAGCGGGCTTCGCGAAGGCGGGAAACCGGTTCCCACTTTTCGGGATCATGCGCCGATGAACGTCACCGCCTCGATGCGGTTGCCGTCCGGATCGCGGATGAAGGCGGCGTAGTAGTTCTCGTAATAATGCGGCCGCAGACCCGGCGCGCCGTCCGACGTGCCGCCTGCGTGCAAGGCGGCGGCGTGGAAAGCATCGACCGCCTCGGATGAAGGCGCACGCAGGCAGATATGCAGGCCGCTGTCGTCGGGCACGCGTGTCATGTTTTCGCGTCGATTGATCCAGAACTCGCAATATTTCTTGCCGAAGCCGACCGCCGCATCCGGCCATTCGCGCAGCTTGCTCATGCCGAGCGGCGCCAGCAGCGCGGCATAGAAACGTTCCGCCGCCTTGAGATCGCGCACCGCGATGGAGATGTGGTCGATCATAAAATACTCCGGTCGTCCCCGCGAAGGCGGGGACCCAGTAACCCCGGTCCATCTGCCTAATATAGGCAGGGGTTACTGGGTCCCGGCTCTCGCGCAAGCGCGCTCGGCCGGGACGACAACTACGCCGGCGCGCCCGATTTCACCAGCTTGAAAACGATCGAATCCATCAGGGCCTGGAACGAGGCATCGATGATGTTGGGCGACACGCCGACCGTGGTCCAACTGTCGCCGGTCTCATCCTCGCTTTCGACCAGCACGCGCGTCACCGCGCCGGTGCCGCCGTTGAGGATGCGCACGCGGAAATCGGTCAGCTTGAGGCCGTCGATATATTTCTGGTACTTGCCGAGATCCTTGCGCAGCGCGACGTCGAGCGCATTGACCGGGCCGTTGCCTTCGGCGGCCGAGATCATGCTGTCCTCGCCGATTTTCAGCTTGACCACCGCCAGCGTGACGGTGACGCGCTCGCCCATGGCGTTGATGCGCTGCTCGACATTGACGTCGAACTGCGTCACATCGAAATAGGCCGGCACCTTGCCGAGCGTGCGGCGCGCCAGCAGCTCGAACGAGGCATCGGCCGCCTCGTAGGCATAGCCGATGGCCTCGCGTTCCTTGACCAGCTCGAGCAGACGGCCGATGCGCGGATCGCCCTTGTCGACCTTGATGCCGATGCGGTCGAGCTCGGCCAGAACGTTGGATTTGCCGGCCTGCTCCGACACCAGCACCTTGCGCTTGTTGCCGACCGTCTCCGGCAGCACGTGCTCGTAGGTCGCCGGGTCTTTCGCGATAGCGGAGGCATGTATGCCGGCCTTGGTGGCGAAGGCGCTGGCGCCGACGTAAGGCGCGTGCCGGTTGGGCGCGCGGTTGAGCCGCTCGTCGAGCGCGTGCGACACCTGCGACAGCCGCTTGAGCGCGGCATCGTTAACGCCGATCTCGAAACGGTCGGCGAAGTCCGGCTTGAGTTTGAGCGTCGGAATGATCGACACCAGATTGGCGTTGCCGCAGCGCTCGCCCAGCCCGTTGAGCGTGCCCTGGATCTGGCGGGCGCCGGCGCGCACGGCGGCGAGCGAATTGGCCACCGCCTGCTCGGTGTCGTTGTGGGCATGGATGCCGACATGATCGCCCGGGATCGTCTTCACCACTTCGGCGACGATTTGTTCGATTTCGTGCGGCAGCGTGCCGCCATTGGTGTCGCACAGCACCACCCAGCGCGCGCCTTCGTCGAAGGCGGCCTTGGCGCAGGCCAGCGCGAATGGCGCATTGGCCTTGTAGCCGTCGAAGAAATGCTCGCAGTCGAGCAGCACTTCGCGGCCCAGGCGCTTTGCCGCGCGCACGCTGTCGCGGATCGAGGCGATGTTCTCCTCCGGCGTCGTCTCCAGCGCCACGCGCACGTGATAGTCCCACGACTTGGCGACGAAGCAGATGGCGTCGGCCTTGGCCTCGAGCAGCGCGGCGAGGCCGGGATCGTTGGCGGCCGAGCGGCCCGGCCGCCGCGTCATGCCGAAAGCCGTGAACTTTCCGCGCAGTTTTCGGCTTTCGGAAAATAAATCGGTGTCGGTCTGGTTGGCGCCGGGATAGCCGCCCTCGACGTAATCGATGCCGAGTTCGTCGAGCATGCCGGCGATCGCCAGCTTGTCGGCGAGCGTGAAGTCGACGCCATTGGTCTGCGCGCCGTCGCGCAGCGTGGTGTCGAACAGATAGAGGCGCTCCTTGGCCATGGGCGTCCTCAGATCACGTTGAAGTAATAGAGCGCCAGCAGCAGCGCGATGGCGAGCACGACGAATTTGAGCACGATGTAGTACAGCCAATGGCGCGGGAACGGCGTGTCGGGCTTACTCATGAGGCCTCCCGTTTGGCGGCAAGGGATTTATCAAGCGGCTTGTGCAGCGTGGTGTTGGCGAGCCATTCCTCGCCAACAAAAACGGTGTTGCGCTGCTGGGCGACATAGCCGCGCTTCTCGAAGAAGCCGCGCGCGCTGTCGCTGGCGTCGACCGTGAGCTTCGCCGCGCCGCGCGAGCCGGCGAGCTTTTCCAGCGCGTCGACCAGCAGGTTGCCGACGCCCTGCCCGGCCGCCGCGGGATGGACATAGAGCATGTCGATCTTGTCTTGGCCTGCGAGCGAGGCGAAGCCGACCGCGGAGCCTTCCAGCGTGCCGACCAGCGTCAACTGGCTGGCGAGCCTCTTGCCGAACGCGGCCTCGTCATCGGCGGCGGAAGCCCAGGCCTCCTGCTGCGCCTCGGTGTAGTCGTCATCGGTCAGCGCTTCGAGGCTGTCGCGGAAGATCTCGCGCAGCAGCGGCGCGTCGGCCGGCAAAAACGGCCGCAGCGCCAGCGTCGGGTGCGCACGCGCCATCATCGCGCGCTCGCTTTCTTCCCCTCTCCCCTTGTGGGAGA
>JACQDO010000382.1 GCA_016201085.1 Hyphomicrobiales bacterium
GAACGTATCGAACGGCCGGCTGGATTTGATCGGCGCGCGCGTCGCCAGCGCCTCATGGATTCGCTGCAACTGAGCAACGACCGCACCCAGCCCAATGACGACAAGGCCGCCAACGGCAGCCGTGCTACCAGCAATGATCAGTGTGTTCCCGAAGCTGAACTCATGGACGGGAAGGCCAAATCCGACCATGGCGGCGCCTACCACAAAGGCAACGACACCAACGCCATACAACATGCCCAACATGAGCGTTACGCCCTCTGCTACGCGGCAAATTCGCCGTTTGCTACGTCACTACCAGCTAAACCATTCTAACGGCAGCAAATTCTGGCTTTTTCCTGCGCTAACGGCAACTATTAATGTTAAATTTGCCACAAATGCCTTCAAACATAATTAACGCTGAGCCAGCCAAAGCGTCGCCCAAATCGCCAAAACTAGCCGGCCTGCTCTGCCCGCCCGCTAGACGTTGCCCCCGCCCGCGCCAGGGCCTAATTAACTAATTGAGGAACCCGCCGGGGACGTACCGGTTTTGTCCCGAGACCGGATATTTCGCCAATCTCTGTTCGTGGATCGAGGAGGAACCCGATGTCTTTCAAACTGCCCGACCTGCCCTATTCGCATGACGCGCTCGCACCCTACATGTCGCGGGAAACACTCGAATACCACCACGACAAGCACCACAAGGCCTATGTCGACAACGGCAACAAGCTGCTCGAAGGCAGCGGGCTGGAGGGCAAATCGATTGAGGATATCGTGAAGGGGGCGTTCGGCAAGAATGCCGGCCTCTTCAACAATGCCGGCCAGCACTACAACCACCTGCACTTCTGGCAGTGGATGAAGCCCTCCGGCGGCGGCGACAAGATTCCTGGCGAATTGCAGAAGAAGATCGATTCCGACCTCGGCGGCACCGCCAAGATGAAAGAAGATTTCATCCAGGCCGGGGTGACCCAGTTTGGCTCCGGCTGGGCCTGGATCGCCGTCAAGGACGGCAAGCTCGCCATCATGAAGACGGCGAACGGCGAAAGCCCGCTGGTGCACGGCGGCAAGCCGATCCTCGGCTGCGACGTCTGGGAACACTCGTACTACATCGATTACCGCAACCGCCGTCCCGATTATCTCAAGGCCTTCATGGACCATCTGGTGAATTGGGATCACGTGGCGGAAATGTACGGCGCCGCGAAGTGACGGCGGCGTTTCTGATCGGGTCATGACATGCGGGCGGGCGTCGACGTGAAAGCGCGTCGCGCCCGTTCGCTTGCCGGGCCGATCGACGCCACCGCGATTTGCGACATCGCGGCGACGACCGTGCTGGCCATTGTCGCGGTGGTCGCGCTCGCCACCTTCCGCGATTACGGCCTCGGCTGGGACGACTATACCCACTCGCAATATGGCGACCTGCTGTTGTCGCTGTACGGCTCGGGTTTCCGCGACACCCGCGCGCTCAGCTTCGTCAACCTCTATATGTATGGCGGCGGCTTCGACATGCTGGCTGCGCTCGCCGCCAAAGTCCTGCCGTTCGATCTGTTCGAGACCCGCCGGCTGATCGGCGCCGCCGTCGGCCTCGTCGGGCTGCTGGCGACCTGGCGGCTCGGCCGGCGGCTGGGCGGCCCGCTCGCGGGCTTAAGCGCGCTGGTGCTGCTGGCGACCTGCCCGCTCTACTACGGCCATATGTTCATGAACGCGAAGGATGCGCCCTTCGCGGTGGCGATGATCGTGCTGCTGCTCGGCGTGGCGCGCGCCATCGACGAGTATCCGCGACCCAGCCCGCGTACCATTGTGCTGGCCGGTGTCGGCCTTGGCCTGGCGTTCGGATCGCGCATCCTGGCGGCGATCGCGGCGCCTGGAGGATTGGCGGCGCTGCTCTTGATCCTGGCGACGGAAATTCGCGCCACGGGCTGGCGCGCGACCACGACGCGGCTTGGGCAGTTTGTCTGGCTGATGCTGCCGGCTTTGGCGCTCGGCTATCTGATCACGGGCCTGCTGTGGCCCTGGGCCATTCGGTCGCCGGCCAATCCGTTTTGGACAGCGAATATTTCGCTCATTTTTTCGAAAAGCCGTGGCGCGAATTATACGCAGGCCGGCTGATCTCCGTGCCCGACATGCCGGTGAGCTATCTGCCGCATTTGTTCGCGCTCAAGCTGCCCGAGATCATGCTGGCGCTCGGTGTTGCCGGCGTTGTCGGCGCCGCCGTCGCCGCCGCGCGGCGCAGCGTGCCGCTCAATCGCCGGGCGGCGCTGCTGATGGTGATACTCGCAGCCGTGCTGCCGGTGGCGGTCGCCATGGTGGTGCATCCGGCCTTCTATAACGGCTTGCGCCATTTCGTGTTCGTGGTGCCGCCTTTCGCGGTGCTCGGCGGACTGGCGGCCGGCTGGATCGCAACCCGCGCCGCGACATATGGCAAGCCCGCGCTCGCCGCCCTCGCGGCGCTCTTTATCGGCGGCGTCACGCTGCCGGCGATCGAAATGGTGCGGCTGCATCCCTATCAATACACCGCCTTCAATTGGGCCTCCGGCGGCGTGCGCATGGCGCATGACAATTACATGCTCGATTACTGGGGCCTGTCCTTCAAACAGGCGAGCGAGGAATTGCGCGCCAAGCTCGACGCCCGCCACGAGACGCCGCCGGCCGGCCGCCGCTGGATCGTGGAAATCTGCGGCCCGCAGCGGCCCGCCGAAGTGGCGCTGGGCGCGCAATTCGAAACCGCCTGGGAGCGCAAGCAGGCCGATTTCGCCATGATGCTCGGCACGTTTTATTGCCGCGACCTGCACGAGCTGCCGACGCTGGTCGAGATCGTGCGCGAAGGCGTGGTCTATGCCCGCGTCTACGATATCCGCGGTCGCCCGGTGCCCAATCTGCTCACCGAGCAGCCGCCGTGAGGGCGTTTCTCGCCCGGGCGCGCGCCGTTCGATCTGCTATCATATAGCAAGATCATTGATCTTCGCCGGTTCGTGCTTCGCTCGCACCTGCCCGAGCCAGGTTCGAAATGCATTGCGAGCGCTAATGTTTGACATCGAAGAGACAATTGAAGCTTTCCGCCGAGGCGTCCTCGATCTTGATTGCAAACGGATGGTGCTGAGCCAGCACAAGAAAGGCGGCGAGCACTTCGAGGGCCAGGGCTACATCCGCCAATCGCCAGATGGCGCGCTTACATTCAAAGTGTACGTCACTCAGCACAACTCTGAACCGTTCGGCCATCTGAAAGCTCTGCTGAGCATCAAGGCAGGCCAGCTCCATAACGACGAAATATTTTACGATCTGGACGCGACAGGGCATGATGGAACGCAATGGACGGCGACATGCATTTTGCCTGCGCCCCATTGGGACGCCACAGATATGAGCGTTCTGGTAAACGGTCAGGTGCAGTCAATCACCGCACACCTCGACATGCCTCAAGAGCGGCACTATCTGCGTCTACATTTCTTCGAAGAATACGAAGTGCCGCTGCGCCATTTTAGCGAAACTGAAAGGCACGGAAGTCCCTACATGGTGCGTGACCGCGCCGAATTTGAGGCATGCGGAGCGAAGTTAGAGGTTCGCAAACGAGACGGGTCTGGTGACACTATTATAGAGGCTACCTCCGAAACTGCCTTTCCCGTTGCATTCAATCTGAGGGTTTAGGAAGCGCTTCAATACATAATCGCCAAGACCGCGATCTGGCGTGCTCGGCTAGAGAGCGAGGGTGGAGGACTTCACCTCGAACTCGCATCGCCGTTGCGCAAATCATCGCGGACTCAATTCAGTCCGCCGATCTCACCTGGCTCAATCGAATTCCATCAATATGGATGGGACCTGTTTGGGAAATATCTGGCTTACGTGGTTGCTCAGGTCGGGGGCACGCATTGGAATCCTGTCGCGTACCATCTCTACAATGCCTGCGAAGCGACTGCCCTTTCCGTGGACGCTTGGGCGGTTGGCATATCCGTTGCCGTCGAGGCGGTGGTTGGTTTGATCAGTATTGAAGGCTCCAAGGAGAAAGCTGGGCGTGTTGCGGACTTTCAAAAGCTGATGCGCAAGTGGCTTGAAAAACAGTCGGCCTTTTCAGACCTCTTTGGTCGAGTCAGGGGGCTAATAGAAACGATGAGCAACCGGCGTCCGCAGGATACATTATATGCGCTTGCTGAAACCGGACATGTTGAGAAGGACTATATTGAAGCGTGACTTACCTTCGTAACCGGCACGTCCACCCAACGCTAAAGGATTTGAAGAAACCCGACCTAGCCGATTATCAGAAGCTCCTCGACCATATTCATCGTACCGAGGTCTTGCTCCGGCAGCTAACCTTTTATCTGATAGGATATGAAGGCCCGTTCACAGATTATGGCGTTCACGGCACTCAAAACTTTCCATCAAAGCAATACCCCTTGAAGGGAGCATGAGCCGCTCGTGCTTCCGGTAGGTCCGCTTCGCTCCGCGAACAGACTTTTTATTGCCAGGCTAACGACAAGCAGCCGCCGCAATCTTCACATCTTGCCGTGCTCGCGCAGCACCTCGACCGCGATGGTGTGCGCCTGGTTGGCGGCGGGGATGCCGCAATAGAGCGCAAGCAGCAGCAGCACTTCCTGGATCTGCTCGGGCGTGCAGCCGTTCTTCAAGGCGCCGTTGAGATGGACGCGCAGCTCGTTGGGATGGCCGGCGCCCGCCATCATCCCGACCATCACCAGCGACTTCATCCCCGCCGGCAAAGCCGAGCGTTGCCAAACGTCGCCATAGGCATAGGCATTGATGATGTGCTGCAGCGGCTTGCCGAACTCGCCGAACGCGGCCATGCGCTTGTCCACCGCCTCGCGGCCGAACATCTCGACGCGCAGCTTCAGGCCGCGCTCATGCTGCTCTTTGTCGTCCATCGTCGGTTTCCTTTCCCCGCTCATGCGTTAGAATGCACTATGACATATTTTTCCGCGCCCGCCCGAAGCCTTCGCCCATGATCGACGCCGCCGTCATCGGCCTCGGGCGCTGGGGCAAGAACATCGTCGAATCCGTGCAGGGCAAAAGCCAGCGCCTGCGCTTCATCCGTGGGGTCAGCAAGGAGCCCGAGCTGGTCCGCGACTTCGCCGCCGCCAAGGGCTTCGAACTCACCACCGAATTCGAGCAGGCGGTGGCCGATCCGCGCGTGCAGGCGGTATTCCTGGCAACGCCGCACTCGCTACACGTGCAGCAGATTTCTCACGTCGCCGCGGCCGACAAGCCGGTCTGGTGCGAGAAGCCGCTGGCGCTGACGCGCTCTGAGGCCGAACGCGCCGTCGCGGCCTGCGCCAAGGCCGGCGTGCCGTTCGCGCTCGGCAACAACAAGCGTTGTTTTTCGTCCATGCGCGAACTCAAGCGCGTGGTGGCCGACGGCAGCATCGGCGAGGTGCTGCACATCGAAGCCAATTTCACCAACGAGCACTCGACGCGCGTGAAGGGCGGCTGGCGCGACGATCCGAACGAGTCGCCGGGCGGCGGCATGACCGGCGCCGGCCTGCATCTGATCGATGCCTTCGTCAACCTCGCCGGCCCGATCGCCAAGGTGGACGCGCGCCTGTTCGCGCAGAAGGCGCCGCCCGATCCGCGCGATGCCGCCGCCGCGCTGGTGGAATTCGCCGGTGGCGCCACCGGCGTGCTGGCGACCGTGCGCGCCGCGCCGATGTACTGGCGCATCATGGTGTTCGGCAGCAAGGGCTGGGCGGAGGCGCGCGACGAGACGACGCTCACGGTCGCCAAGATCGGC
>JACQDO010000366.1 GCA_016201085.1 Hyphomicrobiales bacterium
CAAATTCCGTCGAACACCCATGGCGGATTGTTGTCATTCGCGCATTCGGGAATGCCCGGATCGCTGTTTCATTTTCATGAGGTGATCGCGCAACTACGCGGCCAGTGTGGCGGGCGTCAGGTGCCGGACGCCCAACTCGGGCTGGTGCACAGCCTCGGTGCCGGTTTTGCAACTAACGCCACCACCATCCTGGGAACGGAGAACACGCTGTGATCTCGTCCGAAGACGCCATGAAGAAACCGGTGCCGGCGCCCGACGCGGATTCCGCCGCCTTGTGGCACGGCCTGCGCGACGGCATGCTGCTACTGCAGCACTGCGCCGATTGCGGCCACGTGCAATACTACCAGCAGGCGATGTGCCGGCAGTGCGGCGGCGAAAATCTCTCCCATCGTCCGGCAAGCGGGCGCGGCAAGATTCATTCCTTCAGCGTGGTGCACCGCGCACCGGGCCCCGCATTCAAGGCCGATACCCCTTACGCTGTCTTGCTGATCGATCTGGAAGAAGGCCCGCGGATAATCAGTACCTACACCGGCGGCAAGCCCGAAGATGTCGTGTTCGACATGGAGGTCATGCTCGTCTGCGAAAAGGTCAATGACGAGATCACACTGCCCCGCTTCAGGAAGGCCTGACTTAAGACCCGCATTGGCTACATCCGGAATACGCCGAACTTCGTTTTCTTCGCGGGCGTCCGCCCGGCGATATCCAGCAGCAGCGCCATGACGTCGCGGGTCTCGACCGGGTCGATCACCATGTCGCACCATAGATTGCGGGCAAAATTGTAGGGATCGGCGAACGCCTCGAAATCCCTACGGATCGGTTGCTTGAATTCCTCGCGCTGCTCGTCGGTCCAGGAGGTGCCCTCGCGCCGGTGAATGTTGTCGCGCACCATCGCGAGCGTTGTCGCCGCCTGCTCCGGTCCCATCAGGGCGGCGTGGGCGTTCGGCCACATCAGCGTGGCGTTCGGTTTGAACGCGCGGCCAAGCATTGCGAAATAGGCCGCCGCGTATGAACCGCCGGTAATGATGGTGTATTTCGGAACGTCGGCGCACGCCATTGCAGTCATGAACTTGGCGCCATGCTTGGCGATGCCCTGCCGCTCGACGGCGGACCCGACCATAAAGCCGGAGACGTCGACCAAGAACAGTAGCGGGATATCGCGCTTGCAGCATAATTGGATGAAGTGCGCGCCCTTGATCGCGCTTTCCGAGAACAGCACGCCGTTGTTGGCCAGAATGCCTATCTCAAAGCCATTGATGCGGGCGAACCCGCACATCATGGTTTCGCCGTGAAGATGCTTGAACTCCTGAAAGCGGCTGCCGTCGATGAGACGTGCGACGATCTCCCGGTTGTCCGTCGGGATGCGCCGGTTGGCGCTGACGATTCCATAGATTTCCTCGATCGCATGGCAAGGCGGTTCACCCTGCTCGACCGTCCAGCGCAATCGCGGCGGCTCTCCCAGGTTGGCGACGATGTTGCGCACGATCGCCAGCGCGTGGCTGTCATTCTCGGCGATATGGTCGGTGACGCCGCTGATCCGGCTGTGCATCTCCGCGCCGCCGAGCGGTTCGACCTCGATGGTCTCACCGGTCGCGGCAAATACCAGTTGCGGGCTGCCGAGAAACATCGCCCCCTGATTGCGCACGATCACCACCTCGTCGCACAGCGCCGGAATGTAGGCGCCGCCCGCGGTTGACGGGCCGTGAACGACGGCGATCTGCGCGATATTCTCGGCCGACATCTTGACCTGGTTATACATGATCGATCCGGCCTGCCCTTCGTCCGGAAAGATATTGGCAATGTCCGGCAGGAAGCCACCGCCTGACTGCACCAAGGTGATGCAGGGCAGCCGGTGTTGCCACGCAAACAACTGGGCGCGGGTATGCTTCTTCGTTGTCATGCCAAACAGCGTCCCGCCCTTCACGGTGGCGTCGTTGGCAATGAGCATGCAACTGCGGCCGCAGACTTGTCCGACACCCGTGATGATCGTCGCGCCCGGCGGCACGCCGTCGTACATCCCCTCGCACGCCAGGTGACCGAGCTCGAGAAACGGCGAACCGGGATCGATCAGCGCCGCGATGCGTTCGCGCGGCAGCAATTGGCCACGCGACTTGTGCAGGGCACGAGCCTTGGCGGAACCGCCTTGGTTGGCATCCATTCGGCGCTTCTGAAGATCAGCGATCCGTTCCAGATAATGCGCGCGATTGAGCTTGAACTCGTCCGACCCGGTCGCGACAGCGGATTTCATCGCGGTCAATTGGCTATTCCCCACAACTGATCACAAGCCAGGAAATGCGGGCTCGACGGTCTTCATTATTTTCTAACATTCGTTCGTTTTCGAACGATTGTTAGGTTGAAATCCTAGCCGCTTCTGCCTAAAGATAGCAAGCAATTGATGCTGCCGACCGACAGCCGGCCGCCTCGCAAACAACAAACTCGACGGCGTTCCCGAGAGGGTTTCCAATTCTCAACTTAGAACAACGCGGGTTTCGGCCGGCGGCGGAGTTCCGACATGGACTTTGATCTTACGCACGAGCAGCGGCAAATCTACGAATACGGCGATATGGTTGCGAAGCAATTCGATCGCAAATACTGGATGGAATGCGCCGACAAGCACGTATTCCCCCAAGCCCTTTACAGCAAGGTTGCGGAGGATGGCTTCGTCGGAACGATGGTGCCTGAGGAATACGGCGGCTCGGGACAAGGCATGGTCGAGATGCACCTGTTCCTTGAGGGCTTGTCAAACAATGGCATTCCACTGCTAAACCTCGTCGTCGGCGCGGCAATGAGTTTGGGATTCATGGCCAAATACGGCAGCGAAGCGCAGAAATTGCGCTATCTGCCCGATGCGTGTGGCGGCAAGACGCGCTTTTGCTTCGCGATCACCGAGCCTGACGCAGGAACCAACACGATTCGTACGTCCACGATAGCAAAGAAGCGTGGCAATCGCTTCGCGCTGACCGGTCAGAAGACATTTATCACCGACGCCGATGGCGCGGATTACGCGCTAGTGGTGACGCGAACGACAGCGCATACTGAGGTTCAGAAGAAAACCGATGGCTTCACCCTGTTTGTGGTCGACCTGAAAGCCAAGGGTGTGGAGAAGCAATACATTCCAGTGAGCATTCCGGCGCCGGAAACACAATGGCAGGTCTTCTTCGATGACGTCGATCTTGGGCCGGAGGACATTGTCGGCGAAGTTGACAAGGGATTCGGCATCCTGTTCAAGAGCCTCAACCCCGAACGCATCCTCGTCGGTTCGATTTCCTGCGGTCTCGGCCGCTATGCCCTAAACCGCGCGGTCGAATACGCCAAGGAACGGCGGGTTTTCAACAACGTGCCGATCGGATCTTATCAGGGCTTGCAGCATCCCCTGGCCAGCGCCCGCACCGATGTCGAATTGGCATCGCTGATGACACTAAAAGCCGCCTGGATCTTCGATCAGGGCCGCGAAGCCGGCGAATTCTCCAACATGGCAAAACTTGCCGCAGCCGACGCCGGCATCAAGGCGGTGGACACCGCGCTGCAATGCTTCGGCGGCAACGGGTTCACCAAGGAGTACGGCATCTTCGATATCTATCCGCTGGTGCGGCTGTTGAAGACCGCGCCGCTCAATCGCGAAATGATCCTCAACTACATCGGCGAGCACGTGATGGGCTTGCCTCGCAGTTATTAGAGCAAGACCCGGAATGGTGAGGCGCGGTTCTACCGGCGATTCGTCTTCAATTATTCAGAGATCACCCCCCAAAGAACGAGGTTGTCTGCGATGGCTCTCATGAAGTCCGATGTGTCCGCTGCGAGCGAAGAGTATCGCCGCAACCGGGACGCTTACGGCTTGAGAATCGCCGATCTGCATGAGCGCCGCGCAGCTGCAATGGTCGGCGGTCCGGAACGGGCGCGGCTGCTGCACAAGGAGCGCAAGCAATTACTGCCTCGCGAACGGATCGCTGCGCTGCTCGATCCCGGCTCGCCGTTCCTCGAATTTTGCCAGTTCGCGGGCGAAGGCATGTATGACGGCGTGCCGCCCGGCGGCAGCATCGTCACCGGCGTTGGAATGGTGTCGGGCCGCGCCTGCATGCTGATCGCCAACGACGCCACGGTCAAAGGCGGCACCTACTACGGGATCACCTGCAAGAAGCACGTCCGCGCACAGAAATTCGCCTGGCAACACCGCCTCCCCTGCGTCACCATGGTGCAATCCGGCGGCGCCAACCTGCCGGACCAGCCCAACATTTTTCCCGACGACGGACAGTTCGGATCGATCTTTTACAACCAGATCCGGATGTCGAGCGAGGGTATCGCGCAGATCGCAATCGTCCATGGGCCCTCGACCGCCGGCGGCGCTTACATGCCGGCGCTCTGCGACGAGACCGTCATCATCCGCAATCAGGGCGCCATGTTCCTGGGCGGACCGCAACTGGTCTATGCCGCGACCAAGGAAGAGGTCGGCGTCGAAGCCCTCGGCGGCGGTGAAATGCATAGCCGCGTCAGCGGCGTCACCGACCATCTGGCGGAAAGCGACAGCCACGCGATCGCGATTACCCGCGATATCGTCGCCAATCTCGGTGACATTCCCGTGCAACGGTGGAACGTGGCGCCGACGCGTGAGCCGCGCTTCGACCCCAGGGATATTTATGGGCTGATCAGCACGGACCCGCGTATCCCCACCAACAATCGAGAGATTGTTGCGCGGTTGGTCGATGGCAGCGAGTTTCACGAATTCAAGCCGCTATATGGCGAGACGCTGATCACCGGCTTTGGCCGCATAATGGGCTTCGAGATCGGGATTCTCTGTAACAACGGCGTGCTGTTTTCCGAATGCGCGCTGAAGGCGACCCACTTCATCGACCTCTGCTGCAAGCGCAATATCCCGCTGCTGTTCATGGCCGATGTCACCGGCTTCATGGTCGGGCGCGAGGCGGAAGAAGGCGGCATCGCCAAGCACGGCGCCAAGATGATCACCGCAATGGCCAGCGCCAACGTGCCGAAATACACGCTGATCATCGGGAATTCCTACGGAGCCGGCTATCTGGCGATGTGCGGCCGTGCCTTCAAACCTCATGCGATGATGATGTGGCCGCACGGGCGCTCCGCGATCATGGGGCCGGATCAGGCCGCCAACACGCTCGCGATGGTCAAGGACGATATCCACAAGCGCGACGGCACGAACTGGACCGACGAAGAGCGCGAGGCTTATCGCGCTCCGGTTCGCAAGACTTTTGAGGATTTCGCGAACGCCTACAACTTCGCACGCAACACCTGGTGTGACATGGTGATCGATCCGCTCGAGACCCGCGACGTGATGGCCCTCTTGCTTGATCTCGCCGGCCGTCTGCCACAGCAGGAAACCGACTTCGGCGTGTTCAGGATGTGATGACAGAGGATATCGTTCCGTGTTCAAGAAAATCCTGATTGCCAATCGCGGCGAGATCGCCTGCCGGATCGCGCGAACCTGCCATCGGCTCGGGGTCGCGGTTGCCGGCATTCACTCCACGGCCGACGCCGACGCCTTGCATGTGAAGATGATCGGCGAATCCATCGAGATTGGAGGCGCCGCCGCGTCCGACAGCTACCTGCGGATCGATGCGGTGATTGCCGCAGCGCAAGCGACCGGCGCTCAGGCCATCCATCCCGGCTTTGGCTTCCTCGCGGAGAATGCCACGTTCGCCCGTGCAGTCGAGGCGGCAGGTCTGGTTTTTATCGGGCCGACGCCGGATGTGATCGAACGGCTCGGCGACAAGGCCGCTGCCAAGAAAGAGGCTGAGGCGGCCAACGTGCCGATCGTCCCCGGCAGCAAGACGCCCAGTGAGGACGCCGCCGAGATCGCCCGGATCGTGCAGGAAGTCGGGCTTCCGGTGATGCTGAAGGCAGCGGCCGGCGGCGGCGGCAAGGGTATGCGTGCCGTTTCC
>JACQDO010000367.1 GCA_016201085.1 Hyphomicrobiales bacterium
GCTTACCGATGTCGTGGTCACTGCCGGCTTTGATGAACCAAGTGTGCTGCGTCTTACAGCAACGCTTGAGCGTGGCTCCGAACACCCCCTCGGTGAGGCGATCGTGAAGGGGGCTATGGCGAGGAATCTGGCACTGGCGGACGCGGAAGCCTTTGTCGCCATCCCTGGTCAGGGCGTAAGCGGCCGCATTGAAGGGCATGACGTGCTGTTCGGCAATGCCAAGCTCATGCGCGATCGCAACGTCACGATCAACATGCTGCAGGCGGATTGGGAACGTCTCGCCGGCGAAGGCAAGACGCCGATGTACGTCGCCATTGACGGCAAAGCCGGCGGCTTGGTTGCCGTGGCCGACACCGTGAAGCCCGACTCGAAAGCCGCCATTGCGGTGCTCAAGGGTCTCGGCATCGAAGTCGTCATGTTGACCGGCGACAACGAGCGCACGGGCCGCGCCATAGCACGCGAAGTTGGCATCGATCGCGTGCTCGCCGAAGTGCTGCCTAATGACAAGGCGCACGAGGTGCAGAAGCTGCAGCTCGAAGGCAAGTCGGTCGGCATGGTCGGCGACGGCGTCAACGATGCGCCGGCGCTTGCGCAAGCCGATGTTGGCTTCGCAATTGGCACAGGTACCGACGTCGCCATCGAGGCCAGCGATGTAACGCTGATCAAAGGCAGCCTGATCGGCGTGGTGACTGCAATTGAAATCAGCCGGGCGACAATGCGTAACGTCCGCCAGAATCTGGTCGGCGCCTTCGGTTACAACACGCTCGGCATCCCGGTGGCGATGGGCGTGCTCTATCCCTTTATCGGGCTTCTGCTGTCGCCGCTGATCGCCGCGGCGGCCATGGCCTTCAGCTCGGTGACCGTCGTCACCAACGCCAATCGTCTCCGCTTTTTCAAGCCAAGAAGGACCGTCGCATGACCCCGGATCGTTGGATCGTCGTTACTACCGGCCTTGCCCTGGTGGCCTTCATTGTCTGGTTTTTTTGGCTCAAGCGCTCGACCGGTTTTCGCGCCACCGAGACCAGCGGGGGTTATCAGGAGGCCATGATTCTTGTGAAGGGCGGTTATACGCCCGACACCATCATCGTGCGCAGCGGCCGTCCGGTACGGCTGAATTTCCGACGGGAGGAAACCGCCGGTTGCTCGGACAAGGTGATATTCGGCGATTTTCAGAAGAGCGCCGAGCTGCCGACCGGCCAGACGGTAGCTGTGGAGTTGCTGCCCAAGGAGCCGGGCGAATACGGGTTTGCGTGCCCGATGGGCATGTTCCGCGGCCGCTTGATTGCGGAATAGGAGGGTTGATGTCGATGCATGATCACTCGCAGCATGAAGGCCAAAGTCACGACAACTTTCTGACGTCGCGCGCAGGGCTCGTGCTGCTTGGTTTCCTCGTTATCGGCGGTGCGCTGCTCTTTACCGAGCACCGGGCACATGTGCTCGGGGCCTTGATATGGCTTCCGCTCCTTGCCTGTCCGCTCATGCATCTTTTCATGCATCACGGGCACGGCGACCACGGAGGGCATGCTGGCCACGCCGAACAAGATCCGAAGAGGAGCGCGCCATGAACAATTTCTCTGAATACGGGCTGTGGAGCCTAGTGATCGTCAATTCGGTGGTCTTTATCCTGTTCGGTTACAGCTTCTTCAAGCCGAGAACCCCGCGAGACTGGCGGTCATTCAGCGCGTTCAGCGCATTCTTGGTGGCATTGTTTGCCGAAATGTACGGTTTCCCGCTCACGATCTACTTTCTCTCCGGATGGCTGCAAAGCCGGTTCCCGAATGTCGATTGGTTCTCGCATGACGCCGGCCACCTGCTGGAGATGATGTTCGGTTGGAAAACCAATCCGCACTTCGGTCCGTTCCACATCTTGAGCTTTGTGTTCATCGGCGGTGGGTTCATCTTGATATCCGCGGCCTGGAAAGTGCTCTACGACGCGCAGAAGCGGCACAGCCTGGCGACAGCGGGCCCCTACAGTTACGTGCGCCATCCGCAATATGTCGGCTTTATCTTGGTGATGTTCGGTTTTCTCGTGCAGTGGCCAACGTTGCTAACGCTGGCGATGTTCCCGGTGCTGACTGTCATGTACGTAAAACTCGCCAAGAGCGAGGAGCGGGAGACGATTGCCGAGTTCGGTGACACCTACACCGCATATGCTACGAATGTGCCGGCTTTCATCCCACGGCTACAGCGTTTCTTCGGCCCATCGCAGACCGGAGACTATCGCCATGGCCGTTGAATAGAAGTCGCTTATCTCGCGTACCAACAAGGAGATGTGTCATGACCAACTTATGGAAAGTGCACTCCTTTTCGCTGGCGACAACTTTTGGCGTGGCCTACATCTTGTGCGCCATTTTCGACGCGCTGTTTCCGCCCTTCGGAATGCTTAAAGCCCTTGCGCCGGCCAGTCCGTGGCCCCTCTACGGCAGCCCGTTCGGTTTCTTGGCCGGATTCGTGACATTCGCTGTCGCTGGTTTTTTGCTCGGCGCGCTCTATGGAGTTGCTTGGGAATTCTGGAGCAAAAA
>JACQDO010000011.1 GCA_016201085.1 Hyphomicrobiales bacterium
CGACGAAGAACGGCCCCGGTGCGGCCGGCGTCAAATAGCCCTGCGGCGTGATCTTCTTCATCGCGGCCATTCCGCTCTCGGGGATTTCCAGCGCGCGGATGCCGCCGACGGTGGCGTCCACTTCACGTACTTTCGGCGCGCCGAAGGCGAAGAAGAACATGTCGGCCGCGCCGGAGATGAAATCGTCGGCGCCGCGGATCACGTTGGGCACAATCACGCGCACGATGTCATTTTCGCTCAAGCCGCCGCTCGCCAGCATGGCGCGCTCCATGGGGTCGAGGGCCCGCTGGGCGGAGAAGCCGAACACCACCTTCTTGCCCTTGAGGTCGGCGATCGTCTTCATCGGGCTATCCTTGCGCACCCAGAAGGCCACACGCAGCGCATGCGCCGAACCGATCAGCCGAAGATCGGGATTGTTCTTCATGGCGGGGATGACTTCAAAGATCTGCGCGATGCCGAACTCAGACTCGCCGCGACCGACCAGGGGAATCAGCGTGGCTTCCCCGGCCGACGGCTGCACGAGAACGTTCATGCCGGCTTTTTCCTTCAGCACCTTGGCGATGGCCGAGCCGGTGGTGTGATTGAGCGTGCCGGGCTGCATGGTGGCGAGCCCATAGGTCTGCGCCGCCGCCGCGCCGGTACCGAGCGCGAGCGCGACGAGAGTGGCCGCGACCGCCGCCGGTTGGCGAAATTTCCGCCCCAAATTCAGCATCGACATGAGACATTCCTCCCATTTTTCTGGCTTATAAGGTGTCCGGACCGGACCTCTGCCGCCAATTTTGCACAGGACGGAAAGCAAGGCGAGGCTGTGCGTTATATAAATGCGGATGGGGTGCGGGACGGTGCCCACCGTGAGAATCGCAGCCGCGCAGCGAATGAATCGAAGCCAGGGAGAATTCGATGCAGATCGAGCAACTGACCGCCGGCCATGGCGCGCTCACCGCGGTGCGCACGGGGGCGGGTAGCGATCTGGTTGTGCTGCACTCGCTACTCGCCGACCGGCATGCCTTCGATCCGGTGCTGCAGCGGCTTGCCGCCAAACATCGCGTCACGCTGATCAATCTGCCCGGCTTCCACGGCTCGCAGCCGGCGATGCTGGCGCTGATGGATGCCTATATCGCTACCGTCGAGGACGGTTTCGACGAGTTCGGGATTGGCAACGATGCCGTGCTGATCGGCAATGGCTTTGGCGGCACGGTGGCGCTCGCCTTCGCGCTGGCGCATCCCGAACGCATCGCCAAGCTTGTGCTCAGCGATGCCGCCGCCGTATTTCCGCCGGAAGGCCGCCAGCAGTTCGCGGTGATGGCCGAGAGGGTGGCGGATAGCGGCCTCGGCTCCATCGCCGAGATCGCCGCCAAGCGGGTGTTCTCGCCGGCCTATCTCGCCGCGCATCCGGAGAAGATCGAGGAGCGCAAAGCCGTGCTGCTGGCGATCGACCCGAAGGCCTTTCAGGCCGCCTGCAAGATTTTACAGGAAGTTGACCTGACGCCGCTGCTGCATCGCCTCAACGTGCCGACGCTGGTGGTATGCGGCGAGCACGATCAGGCGACGCCGCCCGCGCTCAACAAGGCGATCGCCGAGAAGGTTGCGGGCGCGCGCTACGTCGAGTTGCCCGGCTGCGGCCATTGTCCGCCGCTCGAGCAACCCGCGCAGTTCATCTCGACGATCGAGGGATTTGTAGGGTTGTAACGCTACTTGGCGTCTCCCAGAACTTCGACAATGAGCGTGACGTCGTCGCTGATCGGGCCGGCCAGGTATTTCATGCCGAAATCGGTGCGCTTGAGCGTGCCGCGGACGGAGAATCCGGCCAGGTTCTTCTTGCTGCGGGCATCTTCCTTGATGGCATTGAGCGTCACATCGAGGGTGACCGGCTTGGTCACGCCGAGCAGCGTCAAATTGCCGGTGACCTTGGCCGTTTTATCGCCGGTGCGCTCGACCTTGGAGCTCTCGAACTTCATCGTCGGAAATTCCTGGACGTTGAAGAAATCCGGCGAGCGCAGGTGCTTATCGCGCGCCTCGAAGCCGGTGTAGATGCTCGCGGTCTCGATCGTCAGGGTGGCGGTCGATGAGCCCGGGTTGTCGCGGTCGACGCTGAATTCGCCGTCGACCTTGCTGAATGAGCCGAACATCTTGGTCAGGCCCAGGCGGTCGACGGAGAAGGCAACGATGGTGTGCGGCTTGTTGATCGCGAACCCTTCCGGCGCGGCGGCAGCCGGCGACGCGGACAGCGCGACAAGAATTGAGGTGACCCCTGCGAAATAACCCAGTTTCATTTTTGATCCTTCCCTTTGCGCGTTGAACTTGGCGGTTGCAGTGCAGCAGTCGCACGAACGATAATCGTTCTCCTCCCGAAGAGCGCGGGCATAAAGTGATTAACACTGGGCGTGGCTTTAGTAGTCCGTCGATGGGGCGGTAAAAAAGGAGACCGCAACGGCCAAGAGCACGGGGATCAGTACGATAATACCGAACATTATTGGCCCCCCGACCGGTCGTTCGGCCAGGGGCAGCCTCTTGTGGGCGGCACCGGCGATAAACAGCCCAAGCAGCACCGCCATGGCGAGCGGATTGGCGCGGGTGAACAGCACGATGGTCGTCGCGACGGCGAACAGGGCGGTTGCCGCGCCGAACAGCGCCGTCATGGCAAACGGATAACGCTGCTGCGGCCAATTCCATAGCAGGAAACCGCCCGTCGCCGCCGCCGTCGCCGCGGCAAGCTGGCTGAGCGAGGCCGCCGCGCCGATGAAAGCGATGGCGCTCATGCCGATGCCGCCG
>JACQDO010000368.1 GCA_016201085.1 Hyphomicrobiales bacterium
ACTGTGATTATCGGTGGCGGCTATTCGGCCGGATTGATGTTCTTGTTGCGGCCCATCACCCGATTTAATCCAGCCATCACCTCTATGAGGGATTTGATCGTATTGATCGGTGTAGCCGCAATCAGTGCGGCGTTCGTCGCGACCAGTTACGTCGGCGTATTGGTTGCTGCAAATCTTGTGTCGGCATCGGATTTCACGAGAGCCGCGCTACAGTATTGGATAGGCGACATCATCGGCATCGCCGTTGTGTCTCCCTTCGTCCTTATATTATTGACGCGTGGACGCGCCTTGAAGGTGTCGGGCGAGACGGTACTCCAGATTGTCGCGATCCTCGCGGCCCTTGCATTCGTGTTTGCCTATGCCGAGCAACATCATTTTCAATTGTTCTACATTCTGTTCCTGCCCATCATCTGGATGGCTGTGCGCGGCGGATTGGAATTCGTGACGATTGGAATCCTGGTCACTCAAATCGGTTTGATCGTCAGCGCGCAATTCCTTCCCAAGGAGAATATCGACGTGACCGCGTTCCAGGCGCTGATGCTCGTGCTGACGATGACGGCCCTGGCCGCAGGAGCGGTCGTGACCGAGCAACGACGCACCGAATTTCAACTGCGATTGCACCAGGATTCGCTCTCCCGGCTTGCTCGGCTCGGCAGTATGGGAGAACTGGCCGCTATGATTGCCCATGAGGTCAACCAGCCGCTGATGGCGGCCGGCACCTATACACGGCTTGTCGCGGATTCACTGCGCTCGGGCGGCAAGGATGACGGGTCGGCAGTGGAAACGGCCGAAAAGGCGGCCACGCAGGTGCAGCGGGCGGCCGAGGTCGTGCGCCGGCTGAGGGCTTTGATTCGTCTGGATCAGAGCGGCCGAGCGCCCACCAGCGTTGACCGGATCGTCCGCGAGACGCTCGAACTCTGTCGCCCCGAACTTGATCGCCAAGGCGTTACTGCGCAGGTTACGCTCGCCAGTAACCTGCCGGCTGTGATGGTCGACTTGCTCCAGATTGAGCAGGTCCTTCTCAATGTGTTGCGCAACTCAACGGAAGCGATGGAGGAAGCAGGTCATACTGGCGGCACGATCACAATCGCGGCCGGTACCGCCGAACCGGACAAGGTCAAAATCGAGGTGCGCGACACCGGTCCCGGCTTCCTGCCCGAATTTGCGGCCGGCGAGGTACCGCCACTGTCGTCGAACAAGCCCGAGGGTTTCGGATTGGGTTTGTCGCTATGCCGTTCGATCATCGAATCTCATGGCGGGCGCCTGACAGTGGGCGGCAGCCCAGGCGGCGCGGTCGTCAGTTTTACATTGCCCATGGCCAAGAAATTGGATGGCTGAACCGATGCGTGTTGCCCTGATCGACGACGACCCGGCGGTACTCGATTCCCTTCGTCTTTATCTCGAACGGAAGGGGATGACGGTGTCGTGCTTTTCGACCGCCGATGCGGTTTTTGCAGCCAAGGATTATTCGGCGCAACTCGATTGCGTGGTTGCCGATGTGCGGATGCCAGGCATGTCCGGTCTCGATCTTGTTCGCCGCTTCGCTAATGAGGGAATTCCCGTCCCGGTCATTTTGATCACCGGCCATGGCGATATCGATATGGCCGTGGCAGCAATCAAGCTTGGCGCCTTCGATTTTATCGAAAAGCCGTTCGACGAGAGTCGCCTACTCGAATCGATTGAGAACGCTGCAAGCGACATCCAGGATAAGCAATTGGTCACCGCCGAACTGTCGGATTTGCGATCGCGGTTCGAGGGCTTGAGCGAGCGGCAACGTCAGGTTCTGGAACTCGCAGTACTCGGCATATCCAATAAGGAAATCGCAACTCGCCTTGGCATCAGCTTCAAGACTGTCGAAATCCATCGGGCCTGGATGATGGAACGGATGGGTGCGCGGAACTTAGCGGAGCTTGTGCGGATGGATATGCAGCTTAAAGGCTCTCGTACTTAGGCGTTGCCGAAGCCGGCATGCCGATCGTGTCGCCGTCCGACAACGCCGCGATCAAGGAGATCGTCAAGCGCAACTTGGGCCCGCAGATCTTCTCGTTCTGCCGCTGCATGAAGGAAGACGTGCAGCGCGCCATCGACACCGGCGTCAACGGCGTCGTCATGGAAATCCCGTCGTCCAAGCACATGGTCGAGCTGGCCTACCGCTGGCCGATGGAAAAGGCGATCGAGACCTCGATCGAGGCCACGCAGTTCGCGCACAAGAACGGCCTCGAGGTGGTGTTCTTCCCGATCGACTTCTCGCGCGCCGAGCTGAAATGGGCCATCGACCTGATCGAGAAGGTCTGCAAGGAAGGCCACATGGACGCGCTGGCGCTGGTCGACACCTTCGGCGTGCTGTCGCCGCACGCCATGAAGTATTTCGTCACCCAGGTGCAGAGCCGCATCAAGAAGCGGCTGGAGGCGCATTTCCACCAGGACTTCGGCATGGGCGTGGCCAACACCATCATGGCGCTGTCGCTCGGCGTCGAGGTGAGGCACACCACCGTGCTCGGCATCGGCGAGCGTTCCGGCAACGCGCCGATGGAAGAGATCGTGATGGCCCTCAAGACCATGTACGGCGTCGACGTCGGCATCGATTGCACCAAGCTGACGCCGCTGGCGAACCTGGTGCAGCGCCTCACCGGCGTGGTGGTGCCGACCAACAAGGCCATCGTCGGCTCCGGTCTGTATCAGATCGAGTCCGGCATCATCGCGTCGTGGTTCAAGAACTGCGGCGAGAAGAACGCCACCGAGTTGTTCCCGATCCGCTGGAGCGCGGTCGGCCAGCCGCCGGCCGAGGTGGTGATGGGCAAGGGCTCGGGCATCGACTCGGTCAACATGTGGCTCAAAGACGTCGGCATGCAGGTGTCGGAAGAGGACGCCATGAAGGTGCTGCAGGCGGTCAAGCTGCATTCGCTCAACAACAAGAAGATGCTCAGCCACGCCGAATTCCGCGACGTGGCAAGGGCCACACTCGGCCGGAGCCAGCAGGCGGCGGAGTAAGACACCGTCATTCCGGGGCGCGGGCGAAAGCCCGCGAACCCGGAATCCAGAAGCGAAATGCTAATAACAAATAACGAAGCCCCGGGCGCGAGCCCGGGGCTTGTTGTTTTTGGCATTCAGTGAGGGGGTGTGCCTCTCACTGACAAACTTGCACTTTGAATTCCAGCGGCTAACGCCCCTCCACGAGATCAATTATGCCAGAAAATATTAATGTAAGGCTTAGCGCGGCGGCAACGCAGAATGCGACCCCAACATATGGTTCTAGCTCAGTGCCGACAAAACGATGCGTTTTCCCATCGCGCGGCAGGCAGTACCAAAACAGACCGACTCCAATTAGGAGAACGAGCACCCCCACGACTAATAAATTCATGTAATCCTCCAACTCGTCCTTTTTATTTTTGCCGGCTCTTTGATCGGAGATTTTCGTTCGTCCGATTGAGCGCACTTGGTGTTCGTGTGACTTGAACGTGTGAGCATTTGGGGCATCGCCAATACGTCGTGACCGAGTTGTCGTCGTGGACGATGCGGTTCAGTTGTCCCATTTTGCCGCCGCCGCAGACGGGGCAGGGTTTCGTGGAGCTTGATTTTGCGGTCGAAATCATCGCATAAACTTGGCATAAATTTTTTGAAGAGCAAACATGCCGATCATAGTTTTGTTCATCATTTTCTTGAGTTTGAACGGGGTGCTATGGTACCAGCGGCCGAATCCACATCTGTGGCTGTTCGGTTCGCTTTTTCTCGGTGTCGTCTGGAGCCTCGTTTTCATGCGCTTCATCACGCGAGAGGCGCCGAATGAATGACGACATGTTGCTCGCTTCATCCAGGCAGCAATTGAAAGGCAGCGATTGCGGTGAGAGTTGGCGGCGTTGCAGCTAGCGCAAGCCATAGCGGGCTGATGGCACCGTCGTCGAACGTGCCCTTCAGAATCGCGAACCCTGCGGGATTCGGCGCGTTTGCAATGACGGTAAGCCCGCCGCCGCTGACGGCACCTGCAACAAGGGAGTACTTCGCTTCGGGTGATAACCCATCAACGAGCGACCCGAGATAGGTGAGGGCTGCGTTGTCGGTGATGGACGTCAATGCGGTCGCGCCGTAATAGAGCGCCGTCGTGTTCAGATTGGAGAGCAGCGGCCCGAGCCACCACTCCTGCATCCCGCCAAGCACGACCAATCCAGCCAGGAATAGTCCGACCAAAGGGCCATCACGAAGGATAAGGCGATTTTGATAGCGACGGTACGCTTCCGCAAAGCCGAGAAAGAAGAGGAAGAGTCCGGCAAAGACGGACGTGTGATGGCTCGCGATCACGACGCCAATCAGGAAAACGAGATGCACGCAAATGATCGGCCAGGGAATTTCGATTCGCGCCGAAGCAGGAGAGATTGTCGGCAACTGTTTAAGATACGATCGAAAGATGATCGCGGCCACCGCTGCATTGGTCAGGACCGCCAACGCGGCCTTCCAGCCGAACGTGTGCAGCATGAAGGCGAAGTCCCATCCCCAACGGTCGGCGACCATGAGAACGGGCGGCGCCGCGAACGGAGTCAATGTTCCGCCAATAGAGATATTGACGAACAGCACGCCGAGCGTCCCGTACTTGAATGAATTTGGGGCTTGCGGGCTGAAATAGCGTTCGCGCAGCAGCATCGCCGTCAGCGTCATCGCGGCCGGCTCGGTGATGAAGGAGCCCAGCAACGGGCCGACAAAGAGAACCGTCAGATAGTAGGCGGTGGGCGGCGCCAGCGGCAGCAAGCGTGCGAGCCAGAGCAAAAGCGCCCCGGAAAAGTCGAGGATCGGGCGGCTGGCCGCGATCACCATGATCACGAAGATGAAGGCCGGCTCGGTGAACTTGCGGCTTTCCAGATAGCCGAGCGCTTCATGCGGGGTGGCATAGATCGCCAGAAACAGCAGCAGCACCATCGCCCAGAAGCCGAACACCGTCTCCACTTCGCCGAGAAGGTGCCATAGCCCGGCATGATTAGGCTGCGCATGGGCGAGATGTTCGAAATATCGCGTCGAGAACGTGTGCAGGACAGCGACCGCAAAAAGGCCAGTTGCCACCAACTGGACAATGCTTGGTGAATTGCCGCCGCTCATGGCTGCGGTTCGGCCAAGGCGTCGATTACCGACTGGCGCGTCAGCGGTCGTTTCAGGAGAGCCGTCGCCCCTGTGACACGGGCCAGAATCCCGTCGTGAAGATTGCCATTTTCGACGAAAGCGATCCGCAGGTGCGGGTGATCGGCGCGAAGGTCTAGAAATCCGTCGAGGCCGGGCCACGGCGGCAGGACGCGGTCGGTCACGAGCCAGCGACATGGCCCATCATTCAGGATTCTAGCCGCGTGATAGCCATCATCCGCCACAAACGTCCGCGCCGGCTGGGATGTGAGCCAATAGGCGATCACATCGCGAACTTCTTCTTCGGCGCACAGAATGATGACATCAGCCACGCCGTCAGCGTGCTGAGCAGCGCTCTTATGGTCAGCCTCACGAAGGTGCGATGATTCATTCATGCCTTGCATGTTTGGCTGCATCGTCGACTTTGACAATTCAGGGTGCGTGCTTAGGCTGCTGCGCTTGGGTATGGACCCCTAGGTGTCGACCCTTAGCAGCATTGCGATCAAAGCAGCGATAGACATGAACGGTACTGGCCTGGAACGTCGATCAATCGCGATGGCATTTCCGCGCGTCTTCTCGTTGCCTCATTCCGTC
>JACQDO010000369.1 GCA_016201085.1 Hyphomicrobiales bacterium
CCCCGGATTCCAGCGCCACATCAAGCGCTTCCGGGGTCTTGAGGCCGCAGATTTTGATCAAGAGGGGCATTATTTTATCTTCTCTATTAGCCGGTCTATCGACAATACCAGGGCAGAAACGTCAGCCTGTGCGATACGCAATATGATTTGGCTCTCAATGCGCCAATAGCCATGCACCAGCCTGTTCCGTAAGCCATTGATAGCAGTCCAGGGGATTTTAGGCGCAAGAGCTTGCACGTCTCTTGGAACCTGGTTCAACGCCTCGCCGACCACAATAAGATAGAAGCATACGGCAAAGCGGGTTCGGCCATCGCCGTCGAACGACTCCCGACTTAGACCGTTGGTAAATTTCCGGGCTTCCAGTGCGTGATCGCGTGCTTCACTCAGCCACTCCAGCGCCGACCGATCGTTCATATCGGCGTTAGCCCGTCGAGAACGCGCTTTTCGTCGTTGCCACGCAATTCGCTGCGTAGAACGATACCGACCGGACGCCCGAGCCGATCCGAGAGGTCGGCTTCGGCGCCGGCCACGCCGAGGTATGACAGGCCCTCGCGCTTTTCCGCAAGCAAGTCGACGGCATCCTCGCCGAACACATGCGGCGCACTGCCGCGCTCCAATAGCCCGACAAACCGCAAGGGGAATTTCTCCTCCACGGCATGCAAGTGGGTCAGCAGGATTCGGCGGTCGATGTTCTGGATATTCATGGCGAAACCTCGCCTTGATTTATAGCACATCGGGGACTTGCTTGAAACTCGGCCTGCAACCGGCCGTGTCAAGGCCCCGGCGGCGCGATGATCGGCAACGGCGTCGGCTCCGTCGGCGATGGCGCAGGACTGCGATAGCCGTCGCGCGCGTTCCTGAGCTCCATTTCCTGCCTAAGGCTGCGCAGCTCGGCATCGAGCCGGCGCGCATTGCGCCGCCATTTGCCCTGGCCGAGCCAGGCGGCGAAGCCGCCGACCAGGACGCCGAGAATCAGTACGGCGAAAATCACCGCGAACAGCGGCAGGGTCGCGGCATAGGCCGGCGCGGTCGCGGAGAACGGATCGAACGACACCGTCACCGCCTGCCGGTTGGCCACGGCGAAGGCGACGAGCACCGCCGCCAGCGGAACCACGATGATGGTCGTGACAATTTTGCGGAACATGGGCTTCTCGGCTTCCGTGTCCCGGACGCGGTGCAGCACGAAGTGATGCACCGCTGATCCGGGACCCATTCATTCGCTCTTACATAGCATCTGGGTCCCGGGTCTGCAGCGCAATACTTCGCATTGCGCTGCGCCCGGGACACGAGCCTAGAGTTCGCCGGACAAATCTTTCCAATCCGGGTTATCCTTTTCGATCAACTGAATCTTCCAGGCGCGACGCCAATGTTTTAGCGTGCGTTCTCGCGCGCGGGCTTCTAAGATTGAAGAATATTCTTCGACATTACCAAGCGGTCGACGCCGTATGTCCGCGTAAATCCCGGTACCAATTTTTGCTTATGCGCTTCGATACGGCGGCTTAGATCGCTGGTCACCCCCACATAGAGGGTCCCATTCCGCTTGCTTGCGAGGATGTAGACGAAATATCGGTCCATATTGGACCATCAAAAGATCAAAGCGCTGCGCGCGTTTATCCTGGGTCCCGGATCATCGCTCCCCCGGATCAAGTCCGGGGTCGCTCGTCCGGGACACGAAGGCCTTACACCACCCCGGTCTTGTTCAGCCGCTCGCGCATTTCCTTGCCGGTCTTGAAGAACGGCACCGACTTCTGCTCGACCGAGACATGCGCGCCGGTACGCGGGTTACGGCCGGTGCGGGCCGGCCGGTGCTTGACCGAGAAGGCGCCGAAGCCGCGCAGCTCGACGCGGTCGCCCTGCGCCATGGCGCCGGTAATCTCGCCGAGAATGGCGTTGACGATGTTCTCGACATCGCGCTGGTAGAGATGGGGGTTCTGGGCGGCAATTCGTTGCACGAGCTCGGACTTGATCATCGATGCCGCCTTGCTGCTCAGTTGGAGGCGGCAGGGTGCCAAAGCGCCAAGAGACCGTCAAGGTTCAGCCGCTCGATTGCTTGCACCGCACCCCACTCCTCGATGCGCTGCGCAATGGCGGAAAGGCCAACCGCCTGGAAGGTCCAGGCCGCCACGTGCAGGAAGGAAAGCTCGCCAAAGCGCGGCTGGAGCGAATAATCCCGCACCGGCGTAGTGGCCGGCACGTTCTTGGCCTTTTCCAGCCAGGCCAGCGCGGTCCTTTCGTTGCCCAGGCTGTCGACCAGCTTCAAGCCTATCGCCTGGCGGCCGGTGAAGACGCGGCCGTCGGCTACGCGCGCGAGCTGGGTGTCGTCCAGTCGGCGGCGCTCCTTCACCAGACCTTTGAACCAGGCATAGGAGTCGAGCACGATCGCCTCGATGGCCGCGCGCGCTTCCGGGCTGGTCGGCTCGAAGCCGTTGGGCGCGGCCTTGAGCGGCGACGATTTGATCTCCTCGACCTTGACGCCGATGGTCTTGAGCACCTCGGTGAAGTTCGGATACTGGAACAGCACGCCGATCGAGCCGACCAGCGAGGTGTCTTGCGCCACGATGTGTTCGGACGACAGCGCCGCGATATAGGCGCCAGAGGCGGCCAGCCCGTCGACCACCACCACCATCGGCTTTTTCGCCTGTAGTTCGCGCAGCGAGGCGTAAAGCTGCTCGGAGCCGGCGGTGGTGCCGCCCGGACTGTCGAGATGCACAATCACCGCGCGCGCGCGCGACTTGCCCAGGCGCTCCAGCGCCTCGACGCGATCCTGATTGTTGCGGATCAGGCCCTGCACCTTGATGCGGGCGATGTAGTCGCCGGCCGGGAAGAACCGGCTGCGCGAGGTCAGCGCGAGCGCGGCGACGACAACCGCGAGCAGGACGATCGCGATCGCGCTGACGCGCCAGAAGGTAAGCTTGCGCCGCAGGCGGCGGCGATCGACGATGGCATCGGCATCGAGCGACATGGCAGCGCTCCTTTTGCGACTCGTGGTTCAATCATAACGCACCGCGGGTCATTTCACCTCTCCCCTCGGCGCAAAACAAAACCCCCAGGGCGCAAACCCCGGGGGTTTCGGTATTATCTGGCGTGCCCCGGATGAGGCTGGGTCCCGGGTCCTGCAGCGCAACACTATCGTGCTGCGCTGCGCCCGGGACACGAAGACGTGCTTATTCGCCGGTCTTTTCGCTCTCGCCGGCCCGCTGCTTGAGCGCGGCGCCCAGGATATCGCCCAGCGAAGCACCCGAGTCGGCCGAGCCGAATTGCGCCAGGGCTTCCTTCTCCTCGGCCACTTCCAGGGCCTTGATCGAGACGGCGACCTTGTGGGTCTTGCGATCGAACTGGGTGACGCGGGCGTCGACCTTCTGACCGACCGCGAAACGCTCGGGGTTCTGGTCGCCGCGTTCGCGCGCCAGTTCCGAGCGCTTGATGAACGAAGTGAGGTCGGTGCCGGTGATCTTGACCTCGAGGCCGGCCTCCTTCACTTCGGTCACTTCGCAGGTCACCACCGATCCCTTCTTGAGATCGCCGGCGGTGGCCATCGGATCGCCGGCCAGCTGCTTGATGCCGAGCGAGATGCGCTCCTTCTCGACGTCGACGTCGAGCACCTGCGCCTTCACCATGTCGCCCTTCTTGTATTCCTCGATCACCTGCTCGCCCGGGCGCTTCCAGTCGAGATCGGAGAGGTGGACCATGCCGTCGACGTCGCCGTCGAGGCCGAGGAACAGGCCGAACTCGGTCTTGTTCTTGACCTCGCCCTCGACCGTCGAACCCGGCGGATGCTTCTCGACGAAGACCTCCCACGGATTGCGCATGGTCTGCTTGAGGCCGAGCGAGATGCGGCGCTTGACCGGATCGACTTCCAGGATCTGCACTTCCACTTCCTGCGAGGTGGAGACGATCTTGCCGGGGTGCACGTTCTTCTTGGTCCACGACATTTCGGAGACGTGGATCAGGCCCTCGATGCCCGGCTCCAGCTCGACGAAGGCGCCGTAGTCGGTGATGTTGGTGACGCGGCCCTTGAAGCGCGCGGCCACCGGATATTTGGCCTCGATGCCCTGCCACGGATCCTCGAGCAGCTGCTTCATGCCGAGCGAGATGCGATGGGTCTCGTGGTTGATATTGATGATCTTGACCTTCACCGACTGGCCGATATTGAGCACTTCGGTCGGGTGATTGACCCTGCGCCACGCAATGTCGGTGACATGCAGCAGGCCGTCGATGCCGCCCAAATCGACGAAGGCGCCGTAGTCGGTGATGTTCTTGACCACGCCGTCGATGACCTGGCCCTCTTCGAGATTCTGCACCAGCTCCTGGCGCTGCTCGGCGCGGGTCTCTTCCAGCACGGTGCGGCGGGAGACCACGATGTTGCCGCGGCGGCGATCCATCTTCAGGATCTGGAACGACTGCGGCACGTTCATCAGCGGGGTGACGTCGCGGATCGGGCGGATGTCGACCTGGCTGCGCGGCAGGAAGGCCACGGCGCCGTCGAGATCGACGGTAAAGCCGCCCTTGACCTGGTTGAAGATGACGCCCGAGACCTTCTCGTTGTTCTTGAAGCCCCAGCTTTCCTCGCGCCGCGCCTTGTCGCGCGACAGCACCGCTTCGCCGAGCGCATTCTCGACGCGCTCAAGATAGACTTCGACGCTGTCGCCGACCTTCAATTCGTTCGGCCGGCCCGGGGCGGCGAATTCGCGCAGCGCCACGCGGCCTTCGGTCTTCAGGCCGACGTCGATGACGGCCATGTCCTTTTCGATACCGACGATGGTGCCCTTGATGACGGCGCCTTCCTGCAGATTGCCGGTATGGAAGGACTCTTCGAGCATCGCGGCGAAGTCTTCACGCGAGGGTGCAGCAGCGGTGGCCATGTAATCTCCTGTTGAGCGGCGCCGGCGGGTTGGAATGGCGTTCGAAAAGCGCGGGCCGAAGGTCTTGCCAAGACCGACAGCGGCCTCCGGAATCCCGGATGGCCGGCGCTAATACCGTGCTTTTGGAACGATTGAACGTTGCGGGCGCCGATACGGCGAGGCTCGAGCGGGGCTTTGTCCTCCAACAGCGAGGGGCGGTCAGTCGCGCCCTCGGCCCGCTCGGGTGGCCTCGACGATGTCGATGGCGGCCCGGATGGCCGCGTCTATATCCAAATGCGTGGTATCGAGCAAGTGCGCATCCGGTGCTTGTTTTAGGGGGGCGGCGGCGCGGTTCCGGTCGCGTTCGTCGCGCTTGAGGATATCGGCCAATACGCCGGCATCGGTGATATCCCGCCCGTTTGCCCGGTATTCGGCCGCCCGGCGGCGGGCGCGCACCTCGGGGGTGGCGGTGACGTAGATTTTGACGTCCGCATCCGGACAGATGACCGTGCCGATATCGCGCCCGTCCAGCACGGCACCGGGCGGTTTGGCGGCGAAATCGCGCTGCAAGGTGACCAGCGCCGCCCGCACCTCGGCAATCGCCGACACCACCGAGGCCGCCTCCCCCACCGCCGGGGTCTTGAGCGCCGCCTCGTCGAAGGCGGCCGGATCGAGCGTCTTGGCGGCGGCGACGGCGGCGGCAACGTCATCGGCACGGCGGCCGGCATCCATCACGCGCTTCGCCACCGCCCGGTAGAGTAAGCCGGTGTCGAGATGACGCAGGCCGTAATGGGCCGCGAGCTTCTTGCCGAGCGTGCCTTTGCCCGACGCCGCCGGCCCGTCGATGGCGATGATCATGTGAGGTCGGCCCCGAGCGAACGCATCAGCTCGACGAAGCCGGGGAAGCTGGTGGCAATAAAACTAGAGTCGTCGATGCGCACCGGGTTCTCGCTGGCGAGCCCCAGCATCAGCGCCGACATGGCAATGCGGTGATCCATGTGGGTTGCGACCTCGCCGCCGCCGGCAACCGTGCCCTTGCCGTTGACGATCAGATCGTCGCCATCGATGGCAACGTCCACACCGTTCACCCGCAGCATGTCGGCGGTGGCGGCGAGCCGGTCGGATTCCTTGACGCGCAATTCCTGCAAGCCGCGCATGCGCGTGGTGCCCTGCGCAAACGAAGCGGCCACCGCCAGGATCAGGTATTCGTCGATCATCGAGGGCGCGCGTTCGGGCGGCACCTCGACCCCCTTGAGCGCGCCGGCGCGCACGCGCAGATCGGCCACTTCCTCGCCGCCGTCGTCGCGCGTCTCCAGCGTCTCGATATTGGCGCCCATCTCGAGCAGGGTCTTGACCAGGCCGGTGCGCAGCGGATTGGTCATCACCGCTTCGAGGATCAAGTCCGAACCCGGCGAGATCAGCGCCGCCACCAACGGGAACGCCGCCGATGACGGATCGGCCGGCACCACCACCTTGGCCGGCTCCAGCTCCGGCTGGCCCTGCAAAGTGATGCGGCGGCCGTGCTCGCCATGCGGCTTGCCGGTGAGCTTGGCGCCGAAATGTTTGAGCAGCCGTTCGGTGTGGTCGCGCGTGGCCTCGGCCTCGATCACCGTGGTCTCGCCCGGCGCGGCGAGCCCGGCCAGCAGCACCGCCGATTTGAGCTGCGCCGACGGCACCGGCGATTCGTAGACGATCGGAATGGGGTCGGCCGCGCCCTGCAGCGTCAGCGGCAGCCGGCCGCCTTCGGCCGCCTGGATCACCCGCGCACCCATCTTTTCCAGCGGGTCGAGCACCCGCCGCATCGGACGGCTGCGCAGCGAGGCATCGCCGTCGAAGGTCGCGGTCACCGGCGAGCCGGCCACCGCCCCGATGGCCAGCCGGCAGCCGGTGCCGGAATTGCCGAAATCAAGCGGAGCCGAAGGCTGGGCGAAGCCGCCGACCCCGACGCCCTGGATGCGCCATAGGCCCTCCGGCGTGCGCTCCAGCCGGGCGCCGAGCGCGCGCATGGCGGCGGCCGTATGCAGGACGTCCTCGCCCTCCAGCAGGCCGCTGACCGTGGTTTCGCCGACCGTCATGGCCCCGAGAATCAGGGCGCGGTGGGAGATCGATTTGTCGCCCGGCACGCGGACGCGGCCCTGCAGGGAGGCGCCACGGCGGGCGGTCAGCGGAGTCAAATCGGCGGAGTTCACGTGGCGGTATCCTTAAAACGCATGATCCAGAAAAGTGGGCACCGGTTTTCGGATAAGATCATGCGCAAATACAAGGCGCCGTCCTACCACGCAGCCGCGCGCGCCGTCATCCTGCCGCTTTTCGGATGTTTACGGCGGCCCGGCCCTGCTAGGCGCTATTGACAGGCGCGTTGCAACTAGCCAAGTGAAGCACCGAATTCATTGACCTTTTCGAGGAACCTCGACCGTGGCTAAATCCGAGCTCGGCACCAAACGCGTCTGCCCCGAAACCGGCCGTAAATTCTACGACCTCGGCAAGACGCCGGTGATCTCCCCCTATACGGGCAAAATCGTCCCGATTGTCGTGGCGCCCGTGCGCGCGCGTCCCGAACCGGCGGCACCGACACCGGTCGCGCGTCCGGCACCGGTCGCGGAGGTCGAGGCTGTCGTGCCGGAGACCGCGGATGCCGAATTTGTCTCGCTCGATGACGCCGAGGCCGAGCAGCAGGGCAAGAAGCCTGCCGCCGCCGAAGGCGCCGTGGCCGGCGAGGAGGAAGAGGTCGAGATCGACGAGAGCCTCGACGATGCCGCCTTCATCGAGGAACAAGAAGAAGGCGATCCCGATGTGTCGGACATCATCGGCGAGACCGTCGAGAAGGAAGAGGAGACTTGAGGTCGGCGGCCGGGTAATATCCGGCCGAGTCCTTGCCGCTCGTCTCCAGCCGCGGCATACGCATTCAAGAGATTGGGGCCATAGCTCAGCTGGGAGAGCGCCTGCATGGCATGCAGGAGGTCGGCGGTTCGATCCCGCCTGGCTCCACCAACTTTCGCCCGCAGGGCGAAAGTTGTCGCGCCGAAGCTCCGAAGGAGCGAAGGCGGACAGCCTTCGTAGAAAAATGAGCCGCCCTTGGGCGGCTTTTTTATTGCGCACTGCTGACAGTCGCCGCCGCGCTATGCATGATGCCGCGCCAACCGGGAGACATCGCAATGCAAGGCAAGATCGCGCTCGAGGAACATGTCGCCATCGAACCGACGCTGGGCGACAGCCAAGTGTTCGGCACGCATGTGTGGAAGGACCTGAGCCACCGGCTGCTCGACGTGCAGGACACCCGTCTGCGCGAAATGGACAGACACGGCATCGAATTGATGATTCTGTCGCTCAACGCGCCGGCGGTGCAGGGGATCCACGACGTG